>NZ_JBMOXA010000007.1:0-241445 GCF_049316285.1 Variovorax sp. HJSM1_2
CATATGGCGCAGCACGTCGCCCACGGCATGCAGGCGGCGCTTGGGCGGCTCGTACAAAAAGGCCGGCACCTTGTCCATGCGGCGGGCCACCAGCAGAAAGCGCTTACGGCTTTGCGCCAGGCCATCGCCCAGCTCGCCGCAGTCGTGAGTCGTCTCACTCACCGCATAGCCGTAGTGGCGCAGCAAGCCGATGATCTGGTCCAGCAGGTGGCGGCCACGGCTGGCAATGCGCGGCACGTTCTCAAAGATGAACAGGCCGGGTAAGTCATCCGCAAACGCCTCCAACATTAGCCACACCCCGCGCAGGGTGAGCTCGTTCAGGGCCTGGTACTTGGCCGTCACGCTCAGCGATGCACTCAGCAGCCCGCTGAAACCCTTGCACGGCATCGAGGTAAACACGATGTCCGGGAAATGGCCATGCGCCGCACGTCGCACCGTTTCGGCCGTGGCCTCGCGCCAACCAGCGGGCGGCATGTGGCCATGAAAGGCAAGGTACTGGCCCAGCGTGAACAGGTCCACACAAGCCTGCTCCACACCCGTCAGCACCTTGAAATCGCGGCAGGCACGGGCGTCCACGTCGATGCCGCCCACACACACCATCCTGCCCGGCATACCGGGAATGGAAGGGTCCGCATCTTTGAAGCCCGCCGCCCCACTACCCAGGCCGCCGCACATGTGAAAGTGCGTCACGGTTTGCACACTGGTCATTCACATTCCTTCAGCGCGGCATCGCGCGCAACGTTGAGTTCAGCCATGGCGGCATGGGTGCCGCCGTGGTCGGGGTGAGTGCTCTTCAGCAAAATGCGGTAGTGCTGCTGGATCTGGCTGGCCACGGCCGGGCCGTTGCCGTACTCAAGTACTTCGCGCCAACCGCGCTGGCTGGCCGGCGCGGGCAAGGCTGTGAAGCCGGTGAAAGCACGGTCCAGAATGGCCGCGCCGCCGTGCCGCTTGATGGCCCGCATCGCCTCCAGGGTGGCGGCGATCGCGGCCAGGTTCTGCGCCACGTCGTCGTACTGGTCGACCGCCATGCAGCGCATGGGCGCCTTGGGGTTCTGCTGCCAGTACACCGCCACACCGGTGTCGCTCGGCTTGGCCTGGTTGCTGCGCGGGTAACCGTCCAGCCGGGTCTGCAGGTTGGTGCTGATGATCACGTCGTCGGTGTGAATCGACAGCTTGGCCAACTCTTCCAGCACGCGCTCCACGCCTTGGAACACGGACAGGTCATTTCCCGACTTGCGGAACAAGCCAGGCTTGCGCGCACTGGCCGCCGTGCGCTTCCAGCCCTCCGGCCAGGTCAGCGGGTAACGGGTGGGGGTCATAGCGCGTCATCCTTCAAGCGTTCCACACGGCCATCGCGGTACACCAGGCGGTTGCCGGCACGGCTGGGCAGCTGTTGCGCGGCATCGCCGCCGGCGCGGGCGCAGGGTTTCGTCAGCTCAGGGCAGTGGTAAGGCCCGGTGCTATGGGCAATGCCCACCGCCTTGGCAAACGGAATGCGCGACTGCAGCTGGCGGCTGGTTTGCAGGTATTCGCTCATTGGCCCACCTCGCCGCCGTCTGTTGAGCGGGTAAACACCGGCACGCCTGTGCGGAAGGCCTGGCCGTGGTGCGCCGCGGCGGGCTTCAACAGCGGGTCCTCCCACACGTTCAGCAGGCACTGCACGCGCACCACTCGCATCTTCAGCAGGTGCGCCACATGCAGCTCTTCCTTGCTGCCCTTGCTCAACTCCCAGCCGGGCAGCACGGCCACCGTGTCGCAGCGCAGCACCTGGGCCAGCGACATGCGCAGGTAACCCTCGTACGTCTTGCACTCGGGCTCTGGGTTTTCGGCCGGGTTCTCCACCGTGTGGCCATGGGCGCGCAGTTGCGCGGCGGCGGCGTGAAACGCCGGGTAGTTGTAATCGGGCAAATGGCTCATGGGCCCGGCCAGGTAGATCTTCATGCGCTTGGTTTCCTTTCCTCGGTAGACAGCACCAACCAATCGGCGGCGCGGGTATTGGGGTAGCTCACGTCAATGCACTGGGCAATGGCCGCGCGGCCGGCGTCGCACTCGCGCTCCACCTGCACGTCGATGTGGCCGGTGGTGTTGCGGCCCTTGCGGCGCAACTTCACGCGTATGTGCTTCAGCACGGGGGTAGCAGTCGTCACAGTCAAATTCCTCTCGATGCAAAGTTGTCGATCGCCTGCACTTGCGCCAGGTGTTGGGTCAGTTGGTCGGGGCCTTCGGCTGGCAGCGGCATGCTCAGCTCGTACATCACCAGGTGCAGGCCCTTGCCCTGCCCCTCGGGGCTGGCCACCTCGGCCACGCCTATGCGGTAGTGGCCTTTGTGCGGCTCGGCCTCCACCGCCCGGGTCAGGCCCTCGGCGCGCAGCTTCCAGGCGGCACGGCGGGCCAGGGGCGTGCCTGCCAGGCGGTAACCCGCGTGCTCGGCAAACGTGGCGTAGCCCTCCACCACCAGGTCGGCCAGCGCGTCGTCTATGGCGGGTGTGCAAGTGCTGCTCAGGCCCGCCTCGAGCTGGGCACGCGGCACCCAGGTGCCGGCCTCCATCAGCCGCGTCACAAGTTCATCCATCAGCGGGGTCAACGCCATCTCAGCGCCCTCCCCGCTGCTGGGCGCGGCGTTGCGCGGCCAGGTCAATCTCGGTCTCGGCCAGGTAGCAGCGCAGATCTGCCTCGCGGCGCCAGGCCGCCACCACCTGGTGCACATGCAACGTGAAGTGGCGCAGCCGGTACACCACCGCCTCGGCCAGCTCCAGCAGGCCCAGCACCACCCACCAGATCACAAGGCGCATGGCGTGGCCTCCAGTGGTTTGCGGCGGCGCTGTTGCACCAGGCTGGGCACCAGGTGCAACGTAGGCTTGGTCGACAAGCGCATGCAGTGCATTACCCGCGCCGCGCCCCATTCCTGCTCGGCCTGGCACATGGCATCCATAAAGCTCGCGGCGCTCACGCGGCCGCAGCGGCGGCGGCCTCGGCCGTCAAAGTGGGTTACCTTGAACAGCATGCTCAGGCACCCACCACTTCGGGCAGTTCGGCCTTCTTGCAGGCGCCCTTGAGGCGCATGTCATAGGCCCAGTGCTCCAGCTCGGCGCCGGTGTTTGCCCCCTCGCCCAGCAGCGCATCCAGCAGCACATGCACTTCGCACCAGGTGTGGCGTGCATCCATGCGCAGCACCACCATGGCCGCCTCAAAGATGGCCGTGTCAACAGCGCGCAGATCGGTCAGGTCAAACGGAAAGCGCCGGCCGTTGTACAGGCCCAGCAAAAACTTGGCGGCATATCTGGATCCGCTGGTGCCTGGGTGCTGTTGCACCACGTTGTACAGCCGCAAGATGGCCGTTTGCTGCTCCGGCGTGTAACGGGCAATGGTCGTTGCACGGTGCTGCGCCATACGCTCGGCCTGGGTGGTCTGCATGTTCATGCCCGCACCTCCGCCAGCTTCTGCGCCTTGGCCTTGGGCATGCGCCCACCCGCCACCGCGTGCATCTCGCGCTCAAAGTCTTCGCGCAGCATCTGCGTGTAAATGCCGGTGCTGGCAATGCTCTCGTGGCCCAGCGCAATCTGCGCCACCTTCAAAGCGTTCTTGCCGCGGCTGCGTTTGATGATGTTCACACCCCGGGTGTGGCGCAGCCAGTGCGGGCTCACACCAGGTGGCAACCCGGCGGCAGCGGCCCACTTGGCCATGCGGGCTTGCAAGGTGCGCACACTCATGTGGTCGGCCAGCAACTTGCCGCGCACCACGCCGCAACGGCCCCACAGCAGCGGCGCCGCGCCCTCGGCACGCAAACCCAGGGGGCACAACTCAGCGTTCAGCCGCAGCAGCGTCTCCAGGCACTGGCGCACCGGCTCCGTCACCATGTAGCTGTGCGGCTTGCGCTTCGCCACTTTGGCCGGTTGCCCGGGCTCCACCTTGTAGCCGTGGCCCTTGCGCTGCTCAGCGCGCATGGTCAGCCAGCCATGGGCCAAAGCCTGGCTGGCCTGCGCCGCCATCGTCGTGGCCAACTCGTTCACCCGCATGCCCGTCTCGATCAACAGGCGCATCCAGGCATGGTCGCGCTCGGCCAGCGGCCCCGCCGCCTGCTTGGCCGCCTGCAGCAGTCGGCGCTGCTCGTCGTCCGTCAAATGTCGCTTCTGCATCACACACTCCTTGGTTGTCGTTACCCATTACCCCATCCAGTGCCGGGCCCAGGCCCCCCAGGGCCAAAGCCAGCACCACCCCACCCAGCCAGCGCGCGGTCTGTCTCACGTCACCGGCTCCGGTTGTTCTTTTCACGGCGTGCGCGGTTGCGCAGCAGGCCGTACGCGCTGCACGTCAGCGCCTTACGCATCACCGGGTTCTCCCAGGCCGCCTCGAAAGTCGGCCACCGCTGGGGTAACCAGGCGCAGGCGTCGAACACGCGGCGCGCCCACTGCTCCACCAGCACCTCGTCGGCTGGCGGTAGCGCCAGCGGCAGCTGCTGCGGGCTGGGCAAGTTCGGTTTGTGCGTGTTCGGCATGGCGGTACCTCGCGGTCAAAGCAGCCTTGATCTCTTGCCCAAACAGCGCGGCAATGGCGCGCGCCGGGTTCACCACATAGCCCTCAGGCACGCGGTGCTGCACGTCTTGAAGGTGTGAGGGCTTAGACATGCACCAGGCCCTCCAGGCGCTGCAGCAGCTGCAGCACCGCGCGAATCAGTTGGTGGCCCTCTGCCTGTACGGCTTTGAAGTCGTCAACACAGAACCGGTCGTCGTCAAAGCCGCGCGCCAAGGCCTGGCACATCTGGCCCTCTTCACTGCCGATGTGGCACAGCAGCTTGCTGATTTCGGCGTCGGTCGGCGCCGGGCCCGGCGTAATGTCAAACGTGCCCAGGTGGAACAGATGGCACAGCGCGTGCAGCACCTGCAGGTCGCCGCTGATGCGCGTCACCCAAACCACATCGCGGAGCGTGGGCTGGTGGCGGCTCTCGTCGTTGGCGTCGGCCTTGTTGTAGAGCACGCCCGGCACCATGCCAATCTCGGCCGCCATGTCGGGCACACCGTAGCGGTACACCAAGCGGCGAAAGGCTTCGTGCACGTTCACCTGGGTGGGTGACTGCGTGGCGTTTTTGGGCGTCATGCGTGAGTCCCGCCTGCGTCGTCACGCACCGTGACGGCAGCGCCCAAAGCCCCTACCATCCGCGTTTCTCGCAACATCACATTGGGTAAAGATGTATTCACATTTACACCTTGTTTCCCAGGGACCGCTCCAGGCGGCTTCGCATCTCACTGCTGCGGCTTCGGCAGTTGTTCTGGGCCGCTTTGTCCAGAGCGGAAATCACATCTTTTGGGAGACGAATCACCACCGGTGTGGCCGGTAGCGGCACCTTCTTTTTCAAACCTTTCATGGCACTCCTCATGTATTCACATTGGCAACACTGTGAATCTATGTGAATACATTTTTAGTGTCAAGAACTTTTTAATCAGTGGGAAAATTGCGCGATGGAAAAAGAAACGTTCAAGGCACGGGAAGTGCAGCCAACAGTGCTGCGCTTGCACCCCGACATGCGTGAAGAATTGATGAGGTTGGCCAAGGCAAATGGCCGCAGTCTCAGCAAAGAGATCGCGGTGCGCCTTGAAGAGAGCTTGAAAGAAAAGAAGCACGCGGCACCGCCAATGCCATCGCAGCAGTTGCGCGCCCAAGAAAAAAGCCTGGGCGGTTTCGTCTCTGAAACCGACCAGGCCATGCTCGATGTATTCCACTCGCTGCCGCCAAAAAAGCAGCTCGCCCTGCTTTCTCTATTTGAGGGCTAGGTGGGCGGCTCGCTGTGGTCTTCCGGCCAGAAGCAGACAGTGCGTTACGCAAACATGAGCAGCACCGACCCGGTTCGACAACACTTTGTGCCACGTGGCTATCTAAGCTCTTGGGCCTGCGGAGTTGGTGCCCAACCTGGCTGGGTCTGGCGGTTCGACCGCGAACTGACGCGCGTCGATCTCAAGTCGCCTCGCAAAATCCTTCGCGAGGCGCACATTTACACCACGCGCGCGCCCGATGGAACGCACGACTATCGCTTTGAAAGATTTCTTCAAGAACGCGAGGATGCCTTCTACACAGTGCGGCAGAAGCTGTTGGCGCATGAAATGCTGGACACGCCCGAGTGGGTTGATCTTCTAGCATTCACCGCCGCAGCGCGGGTACGCACGCAGATCAATCGAGATCGTCACAGGGCACAGTGGGGGCAAGTCGTGAAGATCGGCGAAGAGATGATGAGCAAGCTGTCTGAGATGTCTCCTGACGCACGTTCGCAGTTTGCAAAGATGCAGCCCGCTAGTGGGAAGAGCAACGGTTTGACCTTGGACCAGGCACGCAAACTGCGAGACGAGCCTATTCAAACCACGCTAGTCCCCGCAATAAAAAAGCTTGTTGAGCGCTTCGACCGCATGGAGGCAGCCGTGCTTTTTGCTCAGGGGTCGGCCCGATTCATAACGTCCGACAACCCTTGCGTTTTCTACGATGCCAATGCGCGTGCTCGGCCACCCCTCAGAGCGTTTCCTGACATTGCGTCACCAACTTTTGAAGTTTCGATGCCGCTAAGCCCTATTGCATGTTTGCGCCTTGGACCAAAAAGAACCGGTCACTACGCTGTATCCGATGACAATGTCGTCGCCATCAATAATCGCACGGCTGCAGCAGCTGCCCGCTTTCTCGTCGCAACAACGCGAGAAGGATGGCCGCCGCATTGCGGGCCTGCAGATTGGCGATTGGGTGTTGACTAGGCGACTGCGGATTGCGGCGGTTAGGCTAGCCCATGCCGTCGTCGCTTCCCGCACGTAATCGACAATATCGATTCAATTGAGCAAATTCCGCTTGGGTCCCAAAGCTCTCAAATCGGACTATATACAGGCCCGGCTAGCCTGGCTTTTTTTTCGCCAAAACTAGTACCTATTTGCTCGTCACAGGCTCCTGAGATTGGTCTGACAAGGAGTTTTCAATGACGTTAATGGAGCGAAGTCTTCCCTCAAAATCCCGTAGTTCTTTGTACTCGTTAACAGCAACTATGCAGATAGCAAGCAGAGCAATGGGAATGCCGTACACGAGAGGAAGAAAGAAGAGAGAGGCAGGCGCTGCTACAACGCAAACTAATGTAGGGGCGATTGAAGTTAGCCCCCTTTGTGGGGGCGGCTGATTGTCATTCATGTTGTGCCTATGCTCGCATGCGGCACCAACAGACAACTCACAAACCCTGCGCTTCTGTTCAGTATGGTCCCTTGTGCCAAGAAGTCACGTTCTCATTTGTATCGAAACGTGGGCCGTCAGAGACCAGGCGGCTACCCAACCCCGCAACCGGCGACGAGGCCAGCCAGCAGGTGACAGATCTTGGTCGATAGCTGTCCACCCAGTCCATCATTGAGATAAATGCTCTTGGGCGTCAAGCAGAAACTGGATAGACGCTGTGATTTGGTCACGGGGAAATGTCGTGAAACTCGACGTCCCGTCGTGATAGTCGGTCCGCAGAATGGCCTGAGCGCTGGCTTCGTCCACGCTCCAGTCGATTTGCTTAATCGGCTTTTGCAGCGGGCTGACTTCCGGCAAGTTCATATTGGCCCGCTCCACCTTGAGCCGGTCGTTGGCAATGTTTGCGGCGGCGGCAAATTGATCACCGTGTTCAGGTGAGAAGGCAACCACGAACGGACCATGTTCGCTCAGCACCTCGACGTAGGCCATGCTTGCGTCGGGCAACATCCCTGCACCCTGCACGCCGGCGATCCGAAACCCTTCTTTTTGCTGCATGGGAATCCTTCCTCTCGGGTTAAGCCCGTGAAACCGTTAAAACGAGTTGGGTCAGCCAAAGAAAAACGGCTGGTAGGTGAAATCGGGCGCGCTGCTCCAGTCCGGGTTGTCATCCACAGTGGGCCCAAACCTTTGGTGCACAAACGCCTTCAGGCCTGCGCCAAGGTAGGTGAAGTGCTCCATCTCCCCTTCGATCGAGTAGCGGCCGTCTGTATCGGTGCGCAGCGTGTAGCCGGCCCGGGGGTTACGGTCTTCGTTGCCGCCAAACACAAAAATGCTGCCATGGTCCAACACCGGCCCACCTTGGGCCCAGTTGCGCAGGGGGTGGTAGGCCTCCAGGCTGCTGTGCGGCGTGCCCTTGGGGTCCCCGTCCACCAGCGTCACCCAGTGCCAATGCACTCCGTCCACGCTGTGCAGCGACCAGCCTTGTGCACGCGCAACCCATCGGTCCAACAGCTCACCATCCAACTCTGAAGTTTTCATCATTCAATCCTTCCCGCGTAGGGCCGCGATATCAAAACAACTCACCCGCCACATCGAGGTCTTTGCCCTCTCCCGTGGCCAGGTCCAACACAATGCGCCGGCGCGTGTCGCGCGGCCCATGTTTGAACACCTCCACCGTCGGCAGCCGAATCAGGCGCTGCGCCTGCTCGGCCGTGCCATGCAGCCAGGCATCCCAATCGGCCCGCTCCAGCGGCACCACCGAGCGCTTGTCCTGCTCCTCAGGCGGCAACACGTTGCCTTGCCTATCCACCTCGGGTTTGTGCAGCAGTTTCAGCAGTGGGTGGGCATCGCAATTTTGCGTCAGCATCGTGAAGTTGGGCACCACCTCACCGGTGGCATGGTCGGTCCACTCGCTCCACAGGCCAGCCAAGGCCCACGGCGCGCCGTCGGCACGCTCCAGCCGCCAGTAGATGTTCTTTTTGCCAATGCCGTAATACGGCTCAAAGTAGGCCCACGCCGGTATCAGGCACCGGTGGCCCGCCTTCCAGGCGCCGCGATACGTGTGCGCTGTGGCCATGCGCTCGTTGCGTGCATTGTTGGTGCTGAGCTTCTTGGGTTTGGTGCCAGGCGGGTCGGTCTTGCGCGGCTGCAGGGTCGGTATGCGCGTGGTCGACCCCGGCGGAATCATCCCCCACTGCCCCACCTGCAGCAGCTGCCCAGCCTTGACGTACGGGCCCATCGTCAGCGGCGCCTGGCTGGTGCGCCAAGGGGGCAAGTCGTCGGGTATTTGTACGTCAAAAAACGCCTCCAGCTGCTCAGGCCCGGGGGCGTCGTACTCATTGCACATGGTGTTTTCCTTGCTTAGAAAATACTGTATGCTTAAACAGTGATTCTACATGTCTACCAACTTCGTTCAGGCGGCACACGCCGCCCACGCAGCGCCATTCTGCGGGGCAGGCCCGTGCGTGGCCGCTTCATTTACCGCGAGTATGAGGTCGGCGACCGCAAGATCATGCGGGCCAGCATCGTGGACGACAAGGGCATGGACCTGCTCGACCCACTGGTCCACGCCAGCATTCCCAAGATCGGGCTGGGCATGCACGTGGTCGGCACGCAGTACATTGGCCACGGCGGCGCCAAAAGCCGAACGGTGCAGTACCCACAGTCATGGGTGTGCGCTCAAACCGAGCCAGATCTGAAGGCGCTGATAGGCCTGGTGCCCGAATACGAAGACGAAGACGACAAGCCGTTTTAGGCCGTTAATCACAAAGGAGAATGCTATGGACCAGGTGCGCATCGCCCGCTTACCCACGCTTCTGCCGGGGGAGCATTACGACGGTGAAGAATGGCTGCCGGCCGAGGCCGAATTTTGCCAGTGGTATGAAGAGCCAATGATTAGCTACAACGAAAAGTATGGGGACAACACGCACTGGCTCGAGTTTCGCGAGGTTCCCGACGACCAAGTTGAATCGAAAGTGCAAGCCATGTATGACAGGCTCATCTACAGCAGAACGCCAGAGGGGCAGCTTGAGACGATCAGGAAAGCCAAGGAAGACTTTGCAGGCATTCTCGACCTGCCCCCGCAAGATAAGTGAGACGCCCACTCACTTCGGGTTGACCATCGCGACTCTGCGCACAATGGCAATGCAGGTTTGCACAGCAGCGGCTTTCGCGGGCTGGTCTTGGGCAATCAAGCGTTTGCGGTAGGCCTGTAGGGCTTCAATCACGGTAGCTGCTTCGATCATGGTGCCAGTATTGAATCACAGCGCGGCAAACGTAGAGTCGCTCATGGCCAAACCGCTGTTGCCGGAGGCCGAGATCTCCACCCAGTTCATGGCAATCCCGTCGACCACCGTGCCGCGCAAGCGCGTCACGCGCAGCAAGGGCATGCGCTCACGCATCACCTGCAGGTGCAGGTCGGTCACAGCAGCGTAGACAAAGTGAATGCCCAGCTCAGTGAACGGCTGCAGGCCCACCCTCTCCATCAGCCGGTAGAAGCCCGGGCCCATCAGCGAATCGATCAACGCGTTGTCACCCATCTGCGTGACCTGCAGGCTCGACGTGGGCCGCTTGTCTGGCCCGCGCTCAAACACCAGCACCGTGGTGCGCCGGTGCACGTTGCGGTGGGTGATCTGGTCGACCGCCATGCACTACCGCCCCGCCTGCTCCGCGATCTTCCGCACCGCGTCGCCACTTGCCTTGCTGCCCCGGCTGCTGCCGATGAAGTACGCAATGGCGCCGGTGAGCCCAGTTTCAACTGTCGCGTACGCTCGAACGATCAACGCGCGCAAAAACTCGTCGCTCGGTAGCGGTGCGAAATAGAACACGGCAAACGTGACAATCCACGCGACCCCCAAGCCCAGCAGGATGAACTGCGGCACCTTGTCACCGGTGGCTACCTGCCGGCCCCGGGCGTCTTGCACGTCTTTCAGCACCGCATCATCGGCCGCCTGGTTGACCTTCTCCAGGTCAATGTCGAGCTCGCGCATGCGCACTTCAAACGCCTGCTCTGCGGTTTTGATCGCCACGATCTGCTCGCCCGTGAGCTGGCCGCCCGCAATGGCTGCAGCCAGGTCACGTTCAGTCCCATCTTCGCGCCCGAGCACGGCGCTGGCCAGCACCTTCACGGCCGCACCGGCCATGGGGCCACCGAGCGCGGTGCCGAGCACGGGCGCCACACCGGCCACAAACTTTTTCCAATCGAAGTCAGCCATGGTGGGGCTCCAGTTCAGGAAGGTCTACGGTCTGGCCTGCCAGCGCATGGGTGCAGTCGCTCAAAAACTGAATGCGGCCATCGGTCACAAACGAATGGCACACGTCGGGCGGGTCGCCCTCTTCACGAACCCAGGCGGAATCTACGGCACGCCCGGTGCGCACCAACACCGAGGGCGTGAGCGTCGGCCGGTCAAGCGAGCCGTTCCAAGTCCAGCAGCCGGGGCCACTGGTGCTCACGGCATGCTTCGTGTCGCAACCAGGGCAGTGAAACCACGCGTAGTGCGGCGCCGTTGGCGAGGGGTGTTCTAGGCGTGCCATCACACGGCCCTCTTTCCGATGGCAATCGCCTGCTCGCCGCTCGCCCCCAAGAACAACGCACGCTCAGCGGCCCGCCGCCGGCGCAGCCCCAACAATGAAATGCCCTTTGACTTGTGCCACATCAAAATGGCGTCGGCCGCGCCGGTCAAATCGCCCTGGTTGAATCGCCGCACCACAGTGGACGTTTTGAACGCGTCGACGCCAATGTTGTAGGCCAGGCACACCATCGCATCAAACTGGCTTTGTGTTGGCACGCTCACCAACGCTACGCGCACACCCGGCTCAAACTCGTTGGCCAAGCGGTGCGCAAACCGCGCATCTGCCCATTCCTGGGTCACCGCCAAACCCTCCACCACGTCGGGGCCTGTATCACCCCAGCCAATGGTCCACGGCGCTCCAGAGAGGCCACGCATCGATGTGGGCACCGAACCCAGCCATTTCAGGCCTGCAGCCGCCAAGGCCCTTGCCAATGGGCTGCCCGGATCTGGATACGCGACGAGCCGGCACTGCTCGAAGTAATGCATGACGGCCTGGCCGCCAAAAGCTGAAGTGTTCATTTGCGGCCCCCTGTATCAGCCGTGCGGCCACGCAGAATGGCCAAGCTCTCTTTGATCTCGCCCGTAGCGCCGCGCAGTTCCTTCAGGTCGGCCTTCAGCTCGGCTAGTGCGGCTTTTGTTTGCTCGCGGTCGGTCGCGGCTGCAGCTTTCACCGCCTCCACATCGGCCTTGGTCTGCACCTGCTCCGTGCGAATGCCGTTGTAGAGCGCCAAGGCAGACGAAGCCACAACCAGGATCTGCACGATGGTGCCGGTGTTGATGGTCGGGTCGAATCGCATCAGGCGCTTTCCTTCTGTGGGCGCGGTGGTGTCGCCCAGTGGGGCGGGTCGGGTGCGGGTGGTGGTTGAACTCATGGCGCTCCCCTCAGTCCTGCGTGATGGCGGCTACGTCGCGGGCACCGAGATCTGTGGCACCGGGTTGCCGCAACACGGCAGACAAGGCCATGGGGATCACCTGGTTGGCTTTCACCATTTCGTTGCGGAACGACTCGACCGCCGCACCGGTGGCGCGTTGCTGTTGCGAGTTTTCGATCAACAGAACGGGCAACCAGGCCATCGCACAGCCACGCTCGTCGGTTTGCTCGCCCGTGTTCGGGTTGCGTCCGGCAAGCTGGATGCTCCAGGCGCAGCGGTGGATCTTGTTGTCCCTGATCTCCTCGCACTTGCTACCGAGCGGACACGTAGCTACGACTTCGATGTTCATGGTGCCGACGCCTCCACCATCCAGCTCAGATCCACATCGCGCACGATCCAGCCATCGAACGTGGCATTGATGGCGGCTTCTTTGCCCTCCGGCAAGTCTGTAGGCGGCGCCTTGAGGATGGTTCGCGGCGGCAGATGAATGTTCATCTGATCAAGGTTGCGTTCAAAGTTGTACGGCCCGATGTAACTCAGGTCGTCACCCCACTGGTGGCCAGTGAGGACCTCCCTGGTGGGCAACTGCTCGGCTGTGTTGTCTTCTTCCATGGCTGGCTCCTAGTTTTTCGTGCAGATGATCAAATCGATGTAGCGCGGCACCCAGTTGGTCCCGCTTGAACCGTTGTCAGTGGTGCCGGAGTGGGTGTGTGAGGTGGATTGCCCGCCCACGGAAATCACCGCATAGCCGGTCTCCGTGTAGTCCCCTCCTGAGCCTGGGTAGCCAGGCGCCCCAGATCCAGGTGAGCTGTTCTGGTTGTTACCGTTGCTGTAGCGGTGTTGGTGCCCTAAGTCACTCGCGGGATGGTTATGGCTGGAACTCTCGGTGCCGGTGCTAAATCCGTGCGTGTGGTTTGGCACCACGTTGTTCAGGATCGGGCTGTGCGAGCCGCCCACCCCACCCCCAGCCCCCGACGACACGACACGCAACATGCGGTTGTTCGCGTTGTCCGAGGTGTCGCGCGTCCAGCCAGTAGGGGCTGCGACCTGGGCAAAGGCAATGCGAGTGCCGGCCCCAAAGTACTTGCCGGGCGGATCCAACGGCGTCCAATCCCCCGACACTCCAGGCGTGCTGGCCGCCACGTTGGGCAGGTCCACCATCAAGAGCCAATATGAGCCAGCATGGAGCACCGATGCAGGCCGCGATAGAGCACCAGAAAGAGCCGACCAGTTCCCTTTGAAGTTGGCCCCGGCCAGCGCCACGCCCGAGGCGTCGGCAAATTCTTTCGCCGCCGTGGCATTGGTGAAGTTGGCCAGCAGCGCGGCGTTTATCTGCGCGCTGAAGTTAGCCCACCAGTTCACCATTAACTGCATGCGGCCCGGAAACGTCAGCTTGTCCTCTCGGTCCGGGGCTGGGCTCGGTGCAAGGTCCACATAGGGCGGTTCCACAGGAAGAGTCATGTCAGTCCTTTCACCGCCAGATTCGTGATGGTGTAAGTAGGTTTTTGGAAGGTGAAGCGCCAGCGCGACATGCTGGCGAAATTCACCAAGGCATCGAACTGCACCTCTTCACTGGGGATGTAGAGCGCAGGCTTGCTGCCAATCTTCTTGCGCAGCCAGGTCACGCGCGGCATCAGCCCGGCAGGCACGTGAATCTCATAGCTGTTGTCGAACGAGCTGTTCCCAGCGATACGCGTAGTCACGCCGTACTTGTTGCGCGTGACCTGGCTCCAGTCCACAAAATCGCTGTCAGCGCCAAAGTTGCATTCACCGATGTCGTAGCTCACACCCATGGTGAAAAAGCCGCAGGCCACCGGCCCATTGCCCTCCAACACCACGGTGATCAAGCCATCGGCATACGGGGCCAAGTTACTGAAAAGGGCCTTCTCGACCTGAATAAAGGGGTCGAAACACCATTCCCAGTAATCCTCGGCAAGCGAGCCATCCAACGACTTGGTGCGCGCCGAAATCAACCGCCCGCCAGCTGCCACGTGCTGCGTCAGGGTGACGTGCCCACCCACCAGGCCCATCAGCCCAACGGTGTCAATCACGCCCGGTGGGCGCAGCAACAACACAATGGTGTTGTTGGCGGTGGTGGGCGTGCTGACCTGGTCATCGAACATGCCCCAGCGGTTGGTCTTGTCCCGCACATTCCAGTAAGCTGCATTCGCGGCCAGGGCTGGGTTCTTGTTGAGGTTGGCGGGCGACTCCTTTGCCGACTCGTACACCGTGTGCGTTGCAGGGTCGTAGCAGGTCTGCAGCAAGTTGTAGGTGGTGCCTGCGTTCCATGGCGCCTCACCTGTGTCCGGTTCAGGCACGCTGCTGTAAAGCAACCCCGTGCCGGTCAACACATCGGCCGCACGCGTGGCGGCAGCGCCGTTGGTCGGGATCCAACTACTCGCGACAGTCTTGCTCGGCTCCAGGTTCGCGTATGCCACCACGCCAATGACCGTCAGGGTCAACGTGCCGGCTGTGGGCGTGAACGTGATCGACCGCCGCGCTGGGTATGCTCCAGCCCCGCCCACAGGCCCGCCCGAGCTGTACACACCGCTCAGCGCAATGCTGCCCGTGCCAAACCAGCTCAGCGTATGGGGAACCGCTGCCACGGTGACGCTTTGCGTCGACAGCGCCAGGCTGTTGAGCAGCAGATTGGTGGCCGCGCCCTCGATCAACGCACCCAGGCATTGCAGCGTCACCGGATCATGGGTAATGCGCGGCACATTGGCCGCCACCGTCTGCATACTGCCGTCGCTTGCAAAGCAGGTGGCCACACTGGCCCGAGCAAAACTGCCCATCGTCAGCGGCAGGTCCATCGGGTCCACGATCTTCATCATCGTGCTCATAGGGTCGCACGCTCAGGGGGCAGGCCCTGTCCATCAAACTTTTCCCAGAGCTCCAGCAGGTCCAGCAGCGCTACCGTACCCACGCGCGATTCACTGCGCGCCTCGCTCACCTCTGCAATCAGTCGGTTCATCAACTGCGCCAAGCCACTGTCGCTGCCCGCCCCTCCGCTGCGCATCGCTTGGCCCAGCTGCGCCTGGTTCCAGTACCTGGCCGGGCCCGTGGCCTCCACCTCCCAGCCGTTCTCGCCTACCAGGCGCAAGCCACCGCTGTGGTCGCCACCACCGGCAAACGCCGGAATGCTGGTCAGCGTCTGCCCTGCCGCGCTCTCGGCCGCGTTCAGTTGCTTGCCCGAGATCTGCAGCAATGCATCCAGCTTGCCCGCCAGCAGCAGGCGCGCGCGCTGCTCTTCAGCGGCCGAGGCATAGCTGCCGTTTTCCACTGCGCTGCGCGCCGCGGCGATGGCTTCGCGCAGGGTCGCATCGTCGGGCAGGTAGCCGCTCTTTTGTGCCGTGCTCAGCGCTTGGTCGATAAAGGCCTGGCCCGCACTGGCTTGCATGCCGGCGGTGCTGCTCACGCTGCCATACAGGTCGGCCACGCTGTCCTTGAGGACATCAAACACGGCCCCCACCGAGTCCATCAGTTCCTCGGCAGCAGCTTTGCCGCCGTTGGTGATCGAAGCAAACGCATCGGTAATGCCCATCAACGTGTTCCAGGTGTTGCGCCCAGCTTCGGTGTTCAGGTCTTGCGCCTCGATGTAGCTGCGCAGCTGTTGCCGCGCGGCATCGCTCTTCGCTGCCACGTCTGGCATGGCCAGGCCAAGGCTGTTCAGCGTGTTGGTCACTATGGCCGTGGTGTTGGCGGTGCGCTCGGCCTCGGTGTAGTAGTTCTGCTCGTAGCTGGCCAGCTTCGACTGCAAGGCGTCCAGCCCACCGGCGGTGGCCACCAACGCCTCGGCCGCCTCCATGCCCACCACCTTCAGGTTGGCAAACGGCAGCTTTTGCACCGACTGCATGAAACTGGTGTACGCGCTGGCCCGATCCAGGGCCGCAGTGATCTCGGCCACCGACATGCTGGCCGTGTCCAGGCTGCGAATGAAGCCATTGATGTTGGGGTCGAGGTCGGTGTTTTGCAGCAGCTTCACCAGCGCTTTGCTGCTGGCCAGCGTCACGGCGGCGGTCAGCTCCGCTTCGCTGCGGCCCACGTTTTCCACGCCGCCCAGCTCGGCGCCACGGCTGTACACCGTGGCGCCGTTCAACTGGGCGTCCAGCACCAGCTGCGTTTGCGCCTTGCCCTTGGGGTCTGTGGCCACAAACGCGCCCCCGGTGTAAGCGCCGGCCTTGCCGCCCAGCGCTGCAGCGGCCGAGGCATAGCTGGCCCCCACCGACTCCACAATCTGCTGCGCCTGGCTGTCATTCGCCCCGCCATAGCTGTAGCTGCCGGCGCTCGACCCCATCAGCCGGTTGTTCACGTTCAGCAGCGCGCCGCTGTTGTAGCCGCCCTCAGACTTGGGGCCACCGCCACTGGTAAATTTTTTGGCGAGCATGGCCACGGCAGCAACGCCCAAGGCAATGGGGCCCAAGGCGCCGGCCATCACCCCCAAGCCACTGCCAATGCCAGACAGCGTCCCCGTTCCCAACAGGCTGGCCCCAGCGTTCAAGGTCGACAAGATGCCCCCGCCCGCACCCCAGGCCCCCGTGAACCCTGCGGCAATCGACCCCGTGCCAGACAGCAGGCTGCCCACGTTCCCCAGGCTGCCAAGGCCCGAGGATCCGCTGCCGCCAGCCGCGGCCGAGGCCGCAGAGCCCGTCACGTTGGCCCCGATGTTCACCACAAAGGTCTGCTTGGCCAGTTGGTACAGCACGTCTAGCACCGACGACTGCAGCGTTTTGCCGATGCGTTTAAACGCGTCGTCGCCCCAGTCGGCCACATTCACAAACGTGTCGTGCGCCGTCTGGTCCACCGACTTCCAGAAGTTCTCAGACTCCTCGCGCTGCGCTTTGGTGTTGATCAGCGTCAGCAGCTCGCGGCGCGCATCAATCTCCTGCTGCACAGCCTGGTAGCCCTCGCTCCCCTCCCAAAAGCGCGACTGCTTTTCTTTGAGGCGGGCAATGGTCACTTCTTCAATTGCCTGCGCCAGGCTGATGTTCTTTTGGGCGGCCAGCTTGGCGGCGGCCTCTTCATCCAGCAGGCTGTTGGCCCGGTCGCGCACGCTGGCCAGGGCTTTCTCGCTCGCGGCCTGCTGCGCGTTCATCCAGACGGCCACGCTGCTGGTTTCTTTGTCGAGCATGGCCTGGCGGGTCTTGGCCACGTCGCTGGCGGTCTTCAGTTCGTCCTTGGTGGCCTTCTCCACCATCTCGCTGGCGGCCTTGCGTTCATACAGCGCCGTCACTGTGGCGCGCTGCGCGGCCGTGAACTTGGCCCATTCGTCGCTCTTGGTCAGCGCCAAGAACTCAATCTGTGCCTTGTTGTAGCCCAGCTGCGCGCCCTCGGCCTCAGCCGCAGCGCGTGGCAATTCCTTGCCCAGCTTGTCGATCAGCTTGTCGTAGTCGCTCAGCTCGGCAGCGCGCGACGGGGTCTTTTTCTTCTGGCCTTCGATGTAGTCATCAATGGCCTTTTGCTCAAGCTTGGCGCTCTGGGCTTTCAGAAAAGCATTCGCAGCCTCATTCGCCTGGTTCGCCTGCAGCTCGGCCTTGCGGGCCAGCAGCGACTCGCGCAACTGGTCTTGCACCGCAGCGCCGCGCTTGGGCGTCTTCTGGGTGGCCAGGTAGTTCAGCTGCTTGTCGATCGCCTCGATCTGCTGGGCCAGCGTGTCCTCGCGGCCAAGGTCCAGCATGGCATCCCAGGCGCGACTGGCCCAGTTGCGCACGCCCTGCCAGGCCTTCTCCAGCGTGCCCAGGTTCTTGGTCAGGTCGCCGCCCAGATGCTGGGCCAGGATGTCGCTGTTGGCCGCCATGGCCTTCTGCGTTTCGCCCGCCTTCTCCAGGCCCTCGATGTACTTGTACTGATCCAGCGTCAGGTAGTGGTATTGCTCATTGTGTTTGGCCGCCCACTTAGCCACGCCGTCACCCATGCTGGCAAAGTCAGCGGTTACCGTGTCGCGGCTCTTGCCGCTGAACTGCGTCACCAGCTCCACACCCTTGGCCACGCTCTCCAGGCTCTCACCACCCACGCGGCCGGTGGCCACCAGGGCCTCCATGGTTTCGCGGGCATTGCCCACCAGGCCGTTGATGGATGCCGCCGCGTTGCGCGCTGATGCATTGATCTGCCCCGCCACCAGGCCTGCGGCATTGCCGGTGAGCGTGATGGCATTGGCCTGGCGCTCGGTCTCACGGCTCACCTGCAGCGCAATCACCCCATAGGCCACGCCTGCAGCAGCCGCCAACCCCAAGCTTGTGGCCAGAAAGGCGGTGGCACCACTCAGCCCGCTGGTGGCCTGCGCGGCGCTGGTCAACACGCCGGTCTGTTTTTCGAGCGTGCTGCCCAGGCCCTCGCTGGCGGCATCCACCCGTTTGGTGGCCCCCTCGATCTTGGTCGCGCCGGCGTCCACCGCTTGCGCGGCCTCGGCCATGCCAGGCTTGAGGTTGCCCAGCTCGGCCTTCATGCGCACCACGATCTGGTACAGGGTGGACGCACCCACGCCGCCGCTCATGCGTCCCCTCCCGAGTTCAGATTTGTGATGTGCGCGCGCGTCATGATGTGGCCCTGCCGCACCGTGCGGCAGGGTGATCATTCGCGGTTTGCGCGGCCATTTAAAGGCCGTGCCAAGGCCGTTAGAAGGTGAAACCGCGCGGTGGGGGTTCGGGTTTGAAGGCCTTGGCCGAGGCCGAGCGCAGTGCCTGCTCCATGCCCTGCAGGTCCGTAAACATGGCGGCCAGTTTGGCCTTGGGCAGCCGCAGCATGCGCGCCGCAGCTTCCACACCGGCGTAGTCCAGCCGGTCAAACCGCCGGTCGCCGGTGTAGCGGTTCTCCGTGGTCACCCATTGCGAGGCCACGGACACAAAAAATTCAAGGCTGTCCCAGTTCTCCGGCCACACCTGGTAGGCGCTGGTGTCGGCGGGCGGGGCCAATTGGCGCTTCAGTTGTTCGAGCTGCTCGGGCGTGGCGCCCATGGCCCGGGCACCGTCCAGCACGTTCTGGTCCACCGGCGACTCGGGCCGGTCGGGCTCATCCAGCCCGGCCCAGCGCAGTGCCGCCCCTACGAGTTTTTTGCGCGTGCGCCGTTCACACCTTCCCAAAAGGCCACGGCAATGCCGCGCGCCGACGGCGCAATGCTCAACACGCTGTCCAGGTTCTCTGGGGTGAACGGCAGGTTTTCCCGGGTGTCGCCGTCGACCAGCTCCCAGCCAGCTAGGCGATCACGCGCCAACTCTTCATCGGAGATTTTGCGCAAGGCCTTGAGTTCTTCAGCGGTGGCCCGTTTGAAGATGCCGGTGAAGGTGTTCACGACTTCGTTGCCTTGGTCGTCAAGCACCGTCACGGTCACTGTGTTGGGGAATTTGGGGCTCAGGGTACGGTGAAACATGGTTTTGGCTTTGAAGTGGAAAGACTTACTTGACGGTCAGCACGAACTCGTCGTTACCGGTGTTCGGGATCATGCTGAAGGAGACGTTGGTCATCGACACGCTGTTGTCTTCACTGAACGTCGGCGCAGCGGTCACCTGTACATAAGGCACATCAGCCTGAATGATGTTGCCGGCGGTGGTGCCGTGCACGATGGACAACGGGCCCTTGGTGCCCAGGCGTGTGATCTCGCCCCAGTTCACCACTGCTGCGCTCGCCGTTTCCACCACCATCGAGCCCGCAGGGGAACGGTCAGCGCTGGTGGGGCCGGCGGCGCCCACCAGGTCGCGGTAGGCCAGAGCGTTGGCCATGTCCATGGTGAGGGACTGCATCACCATGGGTTGGCCGAACGCGCTGAAGCTTGGCGTGTTGACTTTGCCCACGGTGAGCGGTTGCTGGTAGCCGCTGAAATCCGCCGTGGTCGGCAGTACCACATCCGTGGCGGGCGAATACTCGCCCAGAAACTTGTACTTCATCACGGGGATTTGCTTCGAGTTCAGCTCGAAGCTCACCGTGCCTTTGGAGCCCGTCAACTTGAACAGCAGGCCATCAAGGTAGCCATAGCACGTCACCGTCGGCTCCCCGCTGCTCACGGGCTGATAAACCGCACTGGTGCTGGCAGACAAGGTTTCGCTGAAGCCGCAGGCCTTCAAGGCTGGGGCCCACTTGGGTGCGGTACCGGCGGCGCCGGCACCCGCCAGTTCAATCTCAAACTCCAGCACGCGGTGCACGCCCACGGCCAGCGAGCCAAAGTTGCCCTTGTAGCCACGAATGTTGTTGCGCTGCACGAACTCGGCGGTGATCGGGTTCAGGGTGACATTGCGCACCAGGATGGAGTTTGCTGCCGCGGTGGGCGCTGCATCGGTGCCGCTGGTGGTTTCCACCTTTAGCGTCAACAGCATGTTCTTGACTGACTTGGCCATGGTTTGCTCCTAAAAATGTGGTGGTGCGGCGCTCAAGCGTCCACTGGGGCGGCGTCTTCTGCAGGCGGCTGCGCCTTGGTGCGCACACCGGTGTACGGGTCGCGCACGTAGTCGCCGCCAATGCCGGTGAACTCGTCCGCCGGCCAGCCACCAGGTGGCACAGGCAGCGGCTGGCGGGTTTCGGCGGCGGTGTTGGCCGCTTCAGCGGTGGGCGTTTTGGTCTTGGTGTTCATGGGTGCGGTTGTCCTCAAAGGGTTTCAATACTTCACGTCCAGGCCCAGGGTGAGCCAGCCGTAAGGGTGTTCAAGCTGCTTGCTCTGCTGCCAGTTCCCCGGCGTAACCGAGTCCACACCAGGCAGCTGCGCGTGTTCGTGCACCCAGTCCAGCAACTCGCCCAGTAGCGCAAGCTCGGCCTGCTCAATGGCTTCGGGCTCGGTGTCGTCCGCAACCTTCAGAAAGCCCACCAGGTTGAGCTGCAGCGTGCCCAGGTCGCCCTCGCGGCCACGGTAGTTGGCAAAGTTGCCGCCGCCGCTCACCACCAGGCACACCACACCGGCCTGCAGGCGTTCCAGCGGCGCATTGCCCGGGTCTGCCAGCAGGCTGCGCTGCACGTGGCGCGTCGTCAGGGCGGCCATCAGGCTGGCCTCGATCACGTCCACCGCCGGGTTGGGTTTGCGTACGCTCATGCCGTACCACCCTGCGCTGCACTGGCGCGCATGGCCGCTTCCACGGCCGTGATCAAGCGCACACGCATGGTGGGCTCCAGCTGCTGAAACGCCGGTTTCACAAAGGGCCGCGCCTTGGTGCCCTTATGGCGCACGCTCCAGGCCAGGCCTTCGTAGCGGTCGCGCAGCTCCAGCTCCATGGCGGTGAACTTCAGCGAACCTTTGCGCGGCTTGCGCGCGCTGCCAAAGGCCTTGCCCTGCAGCCATTGCACGATGGAACGGCTGGCGGGGTCAAAAAAGCGCGGCAGGCCTTTCCCGCCGGGGCGCACGCCCTCTTCCACCGCGCTGGCATAGGCCGCACCTGGTGACACCTCGCGCACCAGTGGCTCGGGGCTGCTCATGTGCACGCTTTGCGTCAAAGCTGTGCGCCACTTGGGCGCCGTCATCTTCAGGCGGCGCTCAATCAGGCGGCCCATGGCATCCAGTTCGCCGCTCAGCGCGCTCTCCACCTCGGTGGGCAGTTGCCGCAAAGAACCAACCACGGCCAGGGTGTGGGTGTTGGTACTCATCAGGCAGCGGCCTCAAAGATCTCCAGCAGCTGGGCGTGCAGCGCCGCGGCCGTGCTGTTGCGCGGCTGGCCGCTGTAGCCGTCACGCATGGCCACGGGCTTGGTCACGTTGCGAATGGCCAGCTCGCGCAAGGCCTCCACCTGGGCGCGCAGCAGCAGCAGGCCACGGTCGGCCAGGTTGACCGTGCTCTCGGTTGGCTCATCGCCCAGCGTGTGGGTGGCGAAGTAGTAGAAGCGAAAGCTGCTCCCGCGCGCGGCAATGTGCAGCGCGTTGGGCGCCGGCGCAAAGTCCAGCCAATACCCTGCGCCGTCGTTCGAGGCGCTCATGCGCGGCGTGGCGCCGGGGTAGCCCGCATCCCAGGGCTGCAACGCGCATCCGCGCTGCTCCCACAGGTGCGTCTTGTAGGCCGAGAAGTCTGCACAGTCCGCCAGGCTGTAGCGCGGCACCTCGGCCTGCAACAGCACCTGGCCCAGCTTGGTGCGCGGGCGCTTCAGCGCCATCGCGGGCAGCGCCTGCAGCACAAAGCGCCGCATGTCGGCCAGCGCGTCCGCACCAAAGGCTGTGGCGCTGTCATGCAGGCTGTGCTGCAGGTCCAGCGCCAGGTCGGGCAAAGACATCGTACCGGCCATCTGCTGCGCGCCTTAGGTCTGCTCGCCGTTGCCGGTACCGGCGGGCGGAGTGCTACCGCCGCCATCGCCACCCAGGCTGCCGTCGGCCAGCGTCAGGCGCCGCTCCTGAACGGCGGCCAGCACGGTGCTGCGAGGCTGCTTGCGCTCGAGCTCGAAGCTCTCCAGCAGGGCCAAGTCTTCGGCGCTGTACTCGGGCACGGCGGCGATCAGCTGCGCGGCATTGGCGCCCTGGTAGAAGGCCAGGATCTCGTCGGCACGAATCGGCGTGCGATCGCCTTGGTTGCCGCTGTTGCCGGCCTCATCGCCGCCAGGGAGAAACTCGCCGGGCACTGCATCCCGGTCAAACTCGCGGCCTTCGCCGGGCTGCAGCAATTTGCCGCCAATGAACTTGGCGGCGTCGGTGTCGTTCGACACATAAACTTTTTGATCCACGGGGTTCTCCGTTGGCCCAACGGGCCGTGCGCTTGCAATCAAGCGACGGCCCGCCAGGTGGGGCTATGGGCAGGGCTTAGGCGGCGCGGGCCACGCGGCCGGCAGCGCTGTACAAGATCAGGCTGGTGGCGGCGTTCTTGCGGTTGATAGGCGTGTGGCTCACGATGTACTGCTCGCCGTAGCCTTCTTTGGCGCCAATAAAGGCACCCGCTGCGTTCTTTGCCTCTTGCAAAGCGCCCATGGCAAACGGCTTGGCCATGCGGAAACGGCTGTTGTTGCGCTCGCCAATCACGATGCGGTTGTCGTTCAGCATCAAGCCAGGAGCGCTCGGCTTGAAGGTCTGAATGCCCTTGGTCACGCCCACGCTGCCATCAGCGTTCAGGCTCGTGCCCAGGCGCGAACCGTTGGCAGTGAAGGTGGTAGCCTGGCCCAGCGCGTTGTTCACGCCCCCGGTCATCAAGCACATGCCGGCGTTGAAATACCGGTCGTCCTCGATGACCACCTTGCGGTTGCCAATGGCGGTCAGCAGGTTGTCGTAAAGCTGGCCCACGGTCAGCGAGCCAAGGTCCAGGTTGAACTTGGCCATGTTGGTGGTGTAGCTGTAGGCCACGGTCAACACCCAAGCACTGGTCGGCGTTTGCAACACACCGGCTTCGTTGTAGAAGCGCAGCTCGCCCAGGTTGTAGTCCATCACGTAGTACAGGCCTGCAGGCAAGGCGCTACCGTCCGATGGCAGCACAAACTCGTTGCGCACCACGGCGTTCAGCGTCACCACCAACGGGTTGGCCGTAGCCACAGCCACATTGCCCTGCAGGTCGTACTGGGTGCGCGGGCGCACCACAGGGAACTGCGAGGTCACAAACACCTTGTTGGTGCCGTTCACCTGCGCCGTCAGTGTGTCGGTGATGGTGGCCACGCCGTACTCGTCGGCAGAGCGCACGATCTCGTTGAGGTTCACACGCTCGGTGTCTTCACCCACGATGCGGATCATGTTCGCGACGTTCTCGGCGATCGGGTCGAAGTTGATGGGGCCAGCGCCCAGCAGCAACTGCATTTCGTTCGACACCTGAAATGCCAGTTTTTGAGGCGTGTTGAAGGCGGTGTCCCAGTCTTGCCGCACGCCCGCCTTCTGAATCGCCTGCAGCTCGTAGCGGCGAACGTTGTTCACGCCGGCCGCAGTAGTGTCACGCCAGCTGTACGGGATCATGTAGCTGGGAGCCAACGCGGCGGTGCCCACGTCCATGAAGTTCAGGCTCACCAGGTTGAAGAGCATTTCGCGCAGCACGGTGCGCTCCACCGAGGCCGGCACCTTGATGTCACTGATGGTGCCCACGCCCGCGCTCAGCATCTTGTGCTCGTTGTGCAGGCGGTGGCCGTTGGCGCTGTCAAACTCGGCCAACACCTTGTCGGCGTACTCCTTGTTGGCAGCCAGCAGCTTGCCACCGGTGGCAAAGAAACGCTTGTTGTCGCCTTCGGTGCGCACCAGGCCCAGGCGCTTGTCCAGCGTAGATTGCAAGCCGTTCACTTCGTTGCTGCTGTCGACCGTGATCAAACTGCCATTCGGCACGATATAGCCCAGGCCAGCCAGCTTGGTGGCAGCGCTGAGCTTTTTCGCATTGGAGACCTGCAACTCGGCCAGCGTTTTAACCTGGTCTACGGTGCTGACGGCAGTCACCATGGGGTGCACTTCTTCCGCCAGGGCTTTCACCTGGTCGACCGTGAGCGTGGTGTCGCCAGCGGCAATGGTTTCGCTCAGCGTCTTGTGCAGGTTGGCCAAGGTGGTGGCCGAAGCAGCAGCAGCGGTTTCTCGTTCGGCCAACAGGCGGGCAAACTCGGCGGCCACGTCCACAGGCTGGCTCAGCGTGATGCTCACGTTTTGCGGCTGCGCCGGGTTGCCTTGGCCCAGGCTTTTGAGCTGGTCGCACACACTTTGGCCAACCGATTCCCAGGTGGCCACGGCGGCCAACAGCTTCACCTGGTCAGTGCCAGCGGCATCCAGTTGTTTCTTGGCTTCGGCCAGCAGCTTGTTGGTGGTGTCTTCAGACAGGCCCAAGGTTTTGTACTTGGCGCGCAGTTGTTCGAGGTGGGTCATGGAATGCTCCGAAAGTTCGCGTAAAAGTTTGGGTGAGACCCAGGTGCGGATCTCGTGGTCGTCGTCGTGCTCGCCTTCGCTCAGCTTCACCGGATCAAGGCCCTTGATCACCGGCCGCGTGGTAAGGCCTGCGCCCAGAAGCACACAGCCGTGCTGCTTCCGGGCTTCGTTGTCCTGCCACGTTTCGTGAAACTCAGCGCTGAAATACTTGAACCCGCGCACGCGCACGGCCTCCACGCCATAGGGCGTGAAGTCCACCAATGCACGCAGCCGGCCGTTCTCCAAAGCCAGCTTGCGAATCGTGGCGGCCGAGCCATTGCTAGGCCTGTGCTCCACGTCAATCTCCACGTCCTGGCCCAACACGCGTGCGTCAAAGTTGCGCACCATCTCGTTCAGCATCGCCAAGGTGATGCTGAAGTCGCCATATCGGGGGTCGTAGAAGTTACCGGCGCGGGTCAAGGTCACCCACTTTTGCGTGGTGCCCTCCGCCAGTTCAATGGAGCACGAGAGAAAACGAACCAGGCCGGGCGCGGCCTTGTGATCCCCGTCTGCCAGCTTGAAGTGCCGCCCCGTGGGGGCAGCGGTGCAAGGTTTTGCACACAGCGCGGCCATCGCAGCCGCCAGAACGAAACCCAACCGTGAACGCTTCATGCCAGAACTCCATCGCACCATGCGATGGGGGCCATCATTCAGGGTTCAGGCGGCCATTTAAAGGGGTGAGGTTGGCCGCCTACTCACCCGGAGTTTTAGCTCTCTGTCCGACAGCATGCCGAATAAAACAACTTTCCAAACAAAGTCACGTCTATGCAGCCGGGGTGCGACTTGTGACTGGTATCTTCATATTGAAATGGAGACCATTCGCCCTGCGGGGTGCCCACCAGGCCACTCGAGTAACGAAGCACACCCATCGTTACGAGATGCTCCAAATACATTCTCATTTGCTCTGGATATGCATAGTCGTCCTCGCAAAACACATGCTCCGCGTACCAACTCCTATCGGAGTCGCTGAAGTCCTCTTCCGCATTGACGGCATCTAGCACCGTGCCATAACTAAACCACGGCCCCTGCATCCGTTTCTGGAAAAAAATTTGGCATCCCCTCCGATTAACTCGCTCAAGCATCAGAAGTTCGTCCAACGCAAGGTTGTTGATAACCAACAAAAAGCCAGGATGCGCCTCGCCCAGTCGCTCTTTATCCATCGCCCGTGCCAGCAAATTTACGTATAGGCCGGCAAGCCGCCCCGGTTCTTCGAGAACAAGTTTCTGAGCGATTGGATACAACAGAGCGTCTACAGGCTTGACCAAGCGATCGGAAGGCACCTGGGCAAGTGCAGCTTCAAGATGGCGATCGAGTCGATCCCGCAGATGCCCGATTGCTACAAATGGAATTGTGGCAAGACGAGCCGCCTTCACAATCTCAGTAGCGGCGTGACCAAACTGCTGAATTGCACCACTCAAGGCATCTTTGTAGATCTGTTCTACTAGCGGAGCGTGAGGGGCTGCTGCAGCTGCAACGGCGGCAATTTCTGCGGGACTTAACATGGCGGGCCTTCCTTCTTAACGTTCGCTCACTTAACCGGAGTCGAGCCTACACTTTAGCGCGGCGAAGCTATCGCCGCTGCCTAGCAAGCCGCTCCTTTACCCTGTACAACGGGCTGCGCACCATCCCCTGCGAAATCTTCCCTTCGCTCCACAGCGCCGCTTTCTCTTCGCCCAGAATTCCCACGCGCACGTCGGGCGGCATGCGGCCCATGGCGTCGGTCACCGTTTCTTTGCCAGCGCGGTCAGCATCGGTCACTTCGCTTTCAAACACCATCTCCACAAAGCTCAACGTGTTGGGGTGCGCTGGCCACGGGCACGCGGCACGCGTCGGGTACACACCCGGACCCAGTCCATAGAGGTTCTGCGCTGCCAGCAGGTCGCAAATGTCGGGTTTGGGGTGCTGCGGGCTCAGCAGGTAGCGCCACCCGGCAAAGCCCGGCGTGCCCTCCCCGCCCTGCATGTAGGCCTCGCCGTGCGCCCGGTTGATCTCGGTGCGCAGCACGCGCTCGGCCTTCCAAACTTCACTGCCATCCTGGCCTGCCAGCAAGTCACCCAAGCGCACCAGGGCCCCGCTGCGGCTGGCGGCCAGGCGTCCCGCCACCTGGGCCGGTACCGCCTGGCCACCGTAGGCCAGGTCAGCCGCGGCGCGGCTCGCATCCCAGCCCTGCACCACGGCATTGGTAATGGCCCGGCTCAGCGCCTCGCGCGCACCCTGGTCCAGCCGCCAAAGCCGGTCACTGAGGCGCAGGCCATCCGCGGCGACAAAGTTGCGCACCGTGTCGACGGCGGCCGCGTGCACGCGCATCGCCGTTTCGCTGGTCAGCACCGCCTGCGCGTCGCGCCCGGTCGCGGCCACGCCCTGCAGGGTATAGGGGCGCACACCCAGCGTGGCAGCGTTGTCGAGCTGCTGGGCGATCAGCGCATCGCGCTGCGCGCCCATGGCCGTCACAAGCTCGTCAATCTGGGCCAGCAAGGGCCGCAGGTGGTGCTGGGGCACGGTGTCGCCAGCAGAAGCCGCACGCCGTATGGCAGCACGCACCTGGTCGGCAGCGGCCTGGTAGATCTGCAGCAGCTCGGCCGCGCCTTCAGCATCCAGCTTGCGCATCGCGTTGCGCGCTTGTTGGCTCGCCCGGCGAATGGCGGCCCGGTCGCTAGCAGTGCTCACCGCTTAGCTCCTGCCCCGCCCACCATTGCCACCAGGTGCGGCAATGGCCGTTGCGCTCTCGCCCTTGGGTGCGTTGCCTGGCGTCACGCTCACATGGTTTTGCGTGCTGGGCTGAAGCGGCAGGCCATCCGGTCCCACCTTCAAGGGATTGGGGTACGGGTCGTTGCTTGTGGCTTGGCGGATCTTCATGTCACGAATCTGCTGCGGATCCAGCCCCATCTCGCGGTGGATGTATTCGTCTGGCAAGCCCAGCGCCATCCATTTCAGGCCCAGGTCAGCCACCTGGTTGGCTGTCTCGGTGCGCCGCTGCGCAAACCGCAGGTAAAACTCGTCGGGCCCGGGGTCGATGCCCTGTAGCAGCAAATGCATGCGAAAGGCGAACGCGTAGGCGCCGCCCTGCGCGTCCTGCAAGCCATCCACGTGGTCGTAGTACTGGCGCTTCATGTCCTCAAGCACATCACGGGCAATGTTGTCGGTGTACCCAAACAAAGCCTTGGGCGCGGGTGTACCGGCAAAGAACGTGCTCAGCAGGTGAGCCACATCGGCAATGTGGTCCAGGTTGGCATCGCCCTGCACCGCCTGCACGCCCCCCTTTTTGTTCAGATAAAAGTCGGTGGTGATGTCGCCCTTTTCGCCTTCGGTCTGCTGCCGGTACACGTTCAATTCGTCAGTAGAGGCGCCCTCCAAGATATGCGCCAAGCGCAGTGGTGCACGCATGCGCCGGCGTAACACCAGGTCTTCTTCGGTCATCACCAGTTTGCGCCAGGTCGACGCGCAGCCGTCCAGCAGCGGCCGCCCCATGCTGCCCATGTCGTCCCAGTTTTGCGGGTCTAGCCGCCCCAGTGCCAACTGCCAGGCCGCAAAACGGGCCAGCACCTGGCCGGTCATCACGTCGCGCTGCTCAAACGCCACAGCCGGGTCCTTGAAGCGGCCATTGGGCGCCGTCATGGGCACCAGCGTGTCGCTGGGCATGCGCACTGCAGCAGCAACGCGGCGGCTGTCGTCCAGCACCAGCTGCAGCGGCAAGTTGCCTTCCATCACCTGGCCGCGCGCATCGCTTTTGAGCTTCTCCGCGTTGTTGAGCTGCAGCCGCCCTTGGAAGGCTTGCCACTCGCGCTGCAGCACCGGGCTTTGAGTCTGCATCACCAGCCCGCCCCGGATCACATCACCCGCAATGCGCCCGTGCACCATCTTCACCCGGCCGTCTTGCGAGTCCATTGTGCGCATCATCGCCACCATGGCGCGCCGTTCGTAGTCCACAAACATGGCCTGGCGCATGCTGCGCTCCATCGCCAAGTCGCTGGCCACGCGCGCACCGACTTCATTGGGCAGTTTGCCGGCCGAGGGGAACAGGCTGTTCCATCCGGCTACGAGCGGCGCCCAGGTGGCCGAGGCCAGGGATTTGATTGGGTTCATGAGTGCAGATTGAAAATCTGCGTCAGCATGCCGATGAACCACGGCCATTTAAAGCGGTGCGTGTGGCCGGTCATCGCAACACTCGCAGGTGTTGGAAAACTAAGACGCCGCACGCAGCATCATCTGAAAATACGCCGCTGCGGAGATCGGGCCACTGGACACCGGCGGCAGAGGCGGCGACGGCAGCGTGACAGCGATAGCCAGCGGGTTTGCCCAGTAGCCGGCCGCGTCACCAGCACGCCAGCGCACCTGATCCGTCGCACCTGGCGGGCGCCCCGTATGGTTATGCGTGCGCGTCGTTCCTTTATGGATCCAGGTACTGCCGCCGTCCTGCGAAACCTGGTAGGCGGTAACCCCGATGTTGTCTGTAGCCGGCTCAATCGAGGTTGTGTAGCTGACGGACGTTAGGGCAGATACTGTTATGACACCAACCATTTCCGGGCTAGCCGTGTCGCCACCAGCACCGACCTTGTTCGTGATGCTCTCTGAATAAACAGTGGAAAGCGCCGGTTGCACGAAGTACCCCCGGTACCACTGTACGTACGTTCCGTCTCCAGGTTTGAACAGGTTGTAAGCGCCCAAGTCGTTGGCACGCGTTGTTCCGCTCGATGGCAACGGCGCGAGCAACTTCCAAAGGGCCTGCGCAGTTGAACGCCCTGGAAGCTCTGGCAGATCATTGCCGAGCGGGCAAATAAAGTCGCCCGCCGATGCGAGGTTGGCGGCTGTGGCACCAACCGGCCCGAGAAGCAATCGAGGTGAGTTGAGCAGCAACATGTTAGGTCGCCGCCATCACGCAGACAGCGCGCTTCTTGATGTCGGATGGGTCTTCAATGACAACTTCGTAGTTTGTGCCCAGCGCAAGTGATGCGTGGGTGTAACGCGCAAGCTGACCTTCCGAGTCTGTGTTCTTGGTGGCCTTTGGCAATACAACGTCACCATTGGCGGCGTTGTTCACGCGCACGTAGAAGGCCTTGTTGATTTCCAGGCCTTGGCCAACCTCAATGCCAACAAAATCACCAATGGCAAGCTCTGGCTTGTTGAGATCGAGTCCGTACACGGTCACGCCATCGGTGGTGAAGCCTGCAGAAGAAACGATGTTGCTGTTGTTGTTTGCAGCATCGGTATGAACCGTGTGCGAGTAGCACGTTGTGGCAGAGGGCAAGCCCGTGACGCCAAGAATCTTCGCCCCGGCGCTGGTAATCCCCAGGTTGCCGGCCCATGCAGCTGCCGTTCCAGCGTTATTTTGACCGGCCTTGATCTGAGCAACGGTCGGCACGGTCGCACTGGTGGTGACAACCGAGAACATCGTGCCGTTGCCCTCGTCGGTGGTTGCGCCGACGTTCGCCGTTGTGGTTCCCGTCTTGGTGCCAACTGGGGCCGACAAGATTGGCGCGATGCTGTCACCAGCTGCTGCCGTGGTGAAGCTGGCCGACGATACGACATTGCTGTTATTGCCAGCGGCATCAGTGTGCACATCGTGGCTGTAGTACGGCGTGGTTGGCGTCAGCCCACTCGCATTGAGCGTTTTGGCGCCAATGCTCGACACGGCGACGCTGCCAGCCCAGGCAGCCGCTACGCCAGCGGCATCTTGCCCGGCCTTGATCTGCGCCACTGTTGGAGCGGTGGCGCTGGAGGTCACCACGGCATACATCATGCCGTTGCCTTCGTCCGTCGTCGCGCCGACTGTTGCGCTGTTGGCACCTGTTGAGGTCCCAACTGGGCTACTCAAATTTGGCCCCGTTGTGTCAGGTGCGGCAACCCCCTTGATCACGGCGGCAATGCGCGATGTCTGAGTCTGCCCCGAAGTCCACGACACACCGACCGAGGTGGACGCCCCAGCTTTGTAGGAGTGGTTGGCCGTGATGCTGTTCAGTGTTGGCGAGCCGCCGAAGTTGCCAAACGAAGTCTGACCCGCCAAGGGGGCCACGCCGGTCGCACCGTAGCCGCACCAGCTGAAGATAGTGATGTCGTCCGCCGTGGCCGAGATGTTGATAGTATTTGGCGACGTGCTGCTGGGAGAGCCACCAACCTGAGCGGCACTAATACGCGTCGTCGGGTCGCAATCATGGTAAGTCTCGACCGTAACCATGACCTGCTGGCCGTACCAAGAGCCGACACCGATAAACAGATTGGATACGCCAACAGCGGGGTCCATCAGGTAAAAAATTAGGTTGCTGCTGTTCGGGCCACCTGATGCAGTTGTGCCAAGTTCTGTCAATGCCGTCCCGCCAACACCCCCGGCTGTGCCACCCAAAACAACATTTAGGCCGGTAGGTTTAGAGCCGCCATTTGGGTTACTGATCTTGACAACCGTAAGTCGATTGGCCCCGGCGCCAACTGTTACCGAGCGATCAACACCATATGGCGCCGCATTTGAAAGAGTGACAGCGAACTGAAGAATGTTGGCCGTTTGTAATGCTACTGGCATGGCTTATCCCCGAACTGTGGCGCAGCGAATGTCAAAAGAACCCATGGCGCCGCTGAAGGCCGCGCCTGATGGCAATTCGATATTGAGCTGAGCGCCTGTGTGTGAAATCTTGGTCCCGGCGCGAGGGATTGCCGTGCGCAGAACCTGCACGCCGTTCATCACCGCATCACCCATTTGGAGCTTTGTGGTGTCTGCCGTCAGCTTCTCGTTCTGGTAGCCATAGACAAACGCCCGCAGCATCGAGAACCGGGTTGCGTCGAAGTTGTTGAAACGAATCTCTATGACGAGGTCCAGAGCAGCCGGATCGCTTGCAGTGATCGCACGGCCATTCAGGTACGTGACGAGCTGCATGTAACCGCTGCTGCCGACCGACGTTGGATTGACCCGCAGCCAAGGATCAGTGTTGCTGTCGCCAGCGTCAGCGGCAAGAATCAATGTGGACGCACCGTAACCGGATCCATATTGACCGAGGTTCCAGTAAGTCGGCATCGAGCCAGAACCGATGCTATTGGTCCCACCTGTGCCGGTGTTGTGCGGATTGCGCACCCACTGCGGATTGGCCGGATAGATGTCGCCCGCAACCCTGCTGACAGGGCTCGGCAAGCCAAGCGGGAGAATCAGAGCGTTGTAGGGAGCAGAGCCGTCTGCCGTCATGCGAGCGGCGGCTTTCGTGCCACCGTGCACGCCATCGGCTGGCTTATAGGTAGCGACCCATGCGCCAGTGCCATCGTTGACGCCAGTCGTGTCATCAATGAATGTGCAACCCGGAACAGTGGGGCAATAGCTTGCCAGCCAGGCGTTGAAACTGTTCACCCCTGCGCCGTTGTCAGGCGCGCTTAGGGGCGGCACAGCATGCATGATGAAATGATCGGCGTACTTCGTCAGGACCTCAGCAATGAGCTGCTGATAGTCAGTCTTCATGCCCGCTGAAATGCTGACACCACCCCGCGCATTGTTGGTGCCAATGCGACATTCAAAAAAGCCGATACGCCCCAAACCCGCCAAACCGGGGGAGGCTGCATTCCACGGATTGTTGATCCGATCCAAGAGGTTGCGAACCGTGTGACCTGCAACACCGATGTTGGCGATTGGTTTCAGCACCCCGCCAGCACGGGCATTCAGTCCATAGCCGGTGTGCAATTCACCATAGCCCGGGTCAGTCAGCGAGTCGCCGCCAAACACAACAGTGTTCAGAACGCTAGGGCGCGGCCAGCCCGCATAAACGCTGTCACCGCTGGCGATGGTGTAAACATCGGCTGTCATGGTTTAAGCGCCGACTTTTACCGCCGCGTATTCGTCCGCCACACTGCCGGGCATGATGATGATGGACGCCATTTTGTTAGACACCTGCAGGGTGCCCCAGGCCGCACCGGTGGCCGGGTTGATCAGGGGAACACCACTGCCAACGACATCCAATAGCGCCGCGTCGTAGCGCCGAATCTCCACTGGTGCGGTGATATCGGATGCCGCATTGGCCGTGGCGATGACGATACCGAGTACCGGAATGATGGTTCCGCTATCCGCAGCGGTCAGCGTGAAATTCCCCGTGCGCGGCGCCTGGGTGACGATCGAAGCACCAGCCCCAGCCACTCGCGCCTGGCCATCCCAGACGCCCGAAGAGGCATGGGCAAGTTTCAGTACAGCACCAAGTTCAGCCGTCGACACAGCGCCGCCAACGGTCAACCCGTTGTCACCTTGCACCGTGATCGCCCCGCTTGAGGCCTGTTCCAGCAGCACGCTGAAAAACAGTGGCAGGCCTCGTGGCACCTGCACCACACAAGCAGCAGCAAACCGCAGTGTCTTTTGGTGATCTGCGGCCACCAGCCGGTAGCTCGGCTCGTTCACCAGCACGAAGTCGCCATTGCGTGAAATTGTCATGTTCAGCCCCTAAGAAAAATGCTCAATGCATGCCCAAAGCCAGCCCGCCCATCAGGCTTTCGCGGCTCACCTTGCGCTGCTGGATGACCGCCGGCGCATCGGCCATGCCGCGCGTCAGCAACGAATACACGGCCGCACACGCAGCATCAAACAAGTCGTCGCCAATCTTCGGGTCGGCCATCTGAAAGCTGCTGTAGCTACCCTTGGTCGGTAGCGCACGCAGGTTGCCCAGCTGCCGCATCCAGGCCAGCCACTCGGGGGCCTCTTGGTCGTAGCCCTTGTCGACGTACGGAAAGGCAGCGCGGTTGTGGTGAAAGGCCTCGCGCAGCGCGCTGGCCATCACGTGTTTGGTCATGCCCTCAAAGCGAATCGGCGCAAACGCCCAGCCGCTCCATGCGCTGGCATTGCTCTCGCCGTCGTTCACCGTCTCGCGGTTGATCTCCGTCAGCCCGCGCCGATACAGGTCATCGTTCACGGCTGTCATCATCCCCACGCCGTAAGCGTCCCCCAGGGCATAGTCGGGCCGGAAGTAGTCCCAGATGGCCACCAGGTCGTGGCGCAGCGTGGTATCGCTCACACCCGGCGCCCACACTTTCACGTAAGGAAAGGTCAACCAGTTGCCCAACACCTCACAAATCACCAGCGCGCTCTTCGAGGCCTCGGGCGCTTCGCCGTGGCCGGTGTGGTCATAGCCCAGACCAATCAGACCGCGCCGCTTGTAGCGCTGGCCTGGCATGGGCTCGGCACGCTCCAGGCCTGCCTCTAGGCCCAGGGCGTTGGCGCGCATGATGTGCTCTTCCCAGATCCAGTTTTGTGCCTTGACGTTCTTGCAGAGGAACTGGCGGATGTACTCGGCCGGCGGCATCTGCAGCTGCATCGACTGCGCCCATTTGGCGTCCACCATGCCCATCTGCACGCCCAGATGCACATTCACCGGCGGCAGCACGTGGTATTCGCCGGTATTGATCAAGCTTTGCAGGACGTCAGCACCCTTGAACACCCCGGTGATGCGAATCGACGGCTTGAACTTAGTGGCCGTGCTGTCTACGCCCAGGCGCCGCGCTGCGCCCAACATAGGCAGAAACCGGCTCATCAGCCGGTCGTGTGGCATGTCGTCCACCTCTTCCATGTCCGCAATGGTGATCGAGTCGCCGTCGATCTGGCTCATGATCCCGTAGGCACTGGCGCGGCTGTGATTCATCAGCTCGAACCCGGTGTCTTTGAGCTGCGGACGCCCCGCGCTATAGGCAATAAAGCTGCTCAGGATCGGGCTGCGCTTGATCGCATCAATCTGATAGTTGAGGTTGTTCAGACTCTGCTGCATCCGTGGCGCCACAATGCCGCATTCTTGGTACGGGGTGGTGGCCAGCGTCTCCAGCACGTGGATCTCTTTCACCGCCGTCTTTCCCGTGCGCCGGCAGCTGTAGTCCACAGTGTTGGGGTGCAGATCCATCTCGGCCATCTTCAAGATCTGCATGGCATCAAGCTCGACGTTGTGCACGTGCTTGTGCCACAGCGCATGCGGCTTGAGTCCAGTCACCGGGTCGGGCAAGGCAAAACGCATCAACTCACGCTCAGCCACGATCGAGCTTTTGGCACGCTGCGCGGCAGAGCTGCGCGTCATGGCGAGCCTCCCGCGGTCGCGCGTGGGGTGTGCTTGGCCTGCTGCGCTTCATGCGCCACCAGTACCGGATCGTTCCGCGTGGCGGTTTCGGCATTCACCAGCAGCTGTTGCGCGCCCTGCATGACAGTCAGCATGCGCTGGCTGAACGCCTCCAAGTGTTCGGGCGGCGTGTTGCTCAGGCCCAGACGCCCGCCGGCCTCTTCTTCATCGGGTTCTGCCGCGCGCACGGTCATGCCCAGATCTGTCATCGACAGACCCAAGCGAGAAACCAAGTCGGTGATCGGCTTCAAAGCAGGGTGAGCCGCAAGGCTCATCACCTTGTGCGTTTTCCCCTGCTCGTCCTCATAGGTCAAAGTCACAGGTGTGCCATCCCGCGCCAGTTCCACCTTTGGCACCCGGATCACCACCCCATCGCCTAAAACCTCTTGCATCAGCATCTGCAGCAGCGACGTGAGGGCGGCCTGCAGGTCGGCGTGCATCGCCCCCAACACCTTGGGGTTGCGCTGATCAAAAGCTGCGTGATGCAAAAGAAAGTTCTCTGCGCGCTTCACGCACGCAGGCTGCTGGCCACACCATCCCCAGTCCACGTCGCAGCTCTTACAGAACGTGTAACCCCCAGGCTTGGCCGGAAAGTACGTGGCCACGCGGGCGTTCAGCCCGTGCTTCATGGCGTTGAACCTGGTTCGCTGAGATTCCTCAGGCGTAGGGTGCCCGTCCAGATTCGCCGCCGTCGCCGCAAGCCCAGCCGCCGTGCGCGGCCCGGTCGCCGCCTGGTGCGCCTTCAAAAGCGCCTTCTCCCATGTCGCCTGCGGTTGATTGGGCGCCTGGCACAGTTCACGCGGGCAGTGCGCAAAGTACAAAAACGGGTGATACGCCTGTTCCGGGTATGGCTCGACCAGGTCGGGCACGGCCTCAAACGCACGCTGACACACCGTGCACCTGAAGTTCACTTTGGTAAGCGCTTGAGACCAGTCTTTTTTTGCCATGGCCACGGCATGGTCGGCCACTCCCACGGCCATTTAAAGGGGGCACGCTGGCCGAAAAAAAACGGTGTCAGCACAAGGCCAACACCGTTTAAGAGATCGGGTGAGGATCTAGGAGACGTCGCCCGCAGCAGGCGACAAACCGAGGTTATCTCGGTACTCCCAGAGAAAACAAGCTAAGTCATGCGAACTTGTAGTTGTGCCCGCAGTACGCGCACCGCACGGCAATCTTTGGTATGTGTTTTGAACAAGCCACGCACTCCATATCGTCGGGGTCCAATGCGCGCTTGGCCGGCGTTGGGTCAGCCGCGAAAAAACTGGGTGCCACGGGCTCTTCGGAGGGTAGGGCCGGCAGATCGGATTGGCAATAGCGGCACTTGATAGCCCCACGCTTGATCGTCTCTGCACAAAAAGGGCAAACCCTGGTGTCGCTGGCACTCTCAAAACCCGTCGCAAACTTCGTCCCGGGCTCGGGGGCGATGTATACAGCCTGTGGCTTCTGAGTAGACAGGTCTTTGAGGCACAGCAGAATCAGAAACATCAGCAGCGGCGAAAGCAGGAACGCCAGGATGCCCCAGGTAGCACCGCTTCGCCCCTTCGAGCTGGCGAATTTCCCCACCAGCACGCAAAACACCAGCCAAATAATCAGAAAGAAAAGCCCCTCCATCGCGCCCCCTCTTGGTTAAAAGTAACCAATGTAACAGCGCTCACGCCGCCAACCGCAGCACTCCAGGCCAAACCTTTGGCCGCGGGATCTCAAGGCGTTTGGTTCGTAGTGAGTCTGTGACGGGGAGCCAGAAATTGCAAAGCCCCGTACGCAAGTACGGGGCTTTTTGCTTTCCAGCCGTGACGAAAACGTGACAGCTCCACCACATGACGCCCTTACTCTTTGCGCTCGATCCGCATTGCCGCTGACAAAAGGTTTTCGGTCGCAAATTTGGCGTAGCAGTCCACCATCGTTTTGGACTTCCATCCCTCAGGTCTTTCAGCTCATCGCAATATGTGCCCGCTTGGCAATGCCAAGATGCCCAGGTATGGCGCAAGTCGTGGAAACGGAGATCCTCGATCCCTGCGCGCGTCAACGCCCCATGCCAAGCTGTATTGCTCACGTCAGCCCGCATAGGCTGCTGTTGTAGGTAAAGCCAATGCACAGATGCTTCGCGCACCAGCTGCAAAGGCCGGTTGCCCTCCATCACCAGGCCGCGCGCGTCGCTCTTGAGCTTTTCCCGGTTGTTGAGCTGCAAGTTGTTTTCAAAAACGCCCCGCTCGCGTCGCAACACTTCGCTCTCGGTCAGCACTCCATCGCCACATCGCGGGCCACGCGCGCACCAGTCCCTAGCGGGGACTTGCCAGTCGACGGGAACAAACTGTTCCAGCGTTCAACCAACGGCGCCCAGGTGGCCGAGGCCAGGGATTTGACTGGGTTCATGTGTGCAGATGCAACACCTGCGTCAGCTTGCCAATGAAGCTCGGCCATTTAAAGCGCTGCAGTTGGCCGGTCCGACCCACACCGGAAGAGGATGGCAATTAATTGTTCAGCTCCAATCAACCATCTCAAACGTGGCGGCATTGTGTCGTCAGTTGAGATACATGCTTATTAGTGTGAAGTAGTTCCGCAAAGGGTTATTCATGCCTTAGAGACTTGGGGCATTGATCAACTCTCCGAACTTTCCATGTCGAAAACATTCATTCATATCGTATTCGTACTTAGCGTTTCCAGCACACTGGTGGCCTGTGGCGGAGGACAAGACGAAGAGCCGCTAGAGCAAACCCGAGTCACCTCCACCGCAGTCGACCAGCCCACAAATGTCGATGCCGAAATTGTGTTTTCAGGTCTCGCACAGGCAGGGAGTGAGGCCGAATGAGCTGCATTCAGATAGGTCCAATGCTCGCCCCGCTCAAAGGCAGCAAAGACATCGCGCAGGCACTGCTTACACCTAGATCGATTCAAGCATCGCCGCGGAATTTCTCTCTCAACATCAATTGATTCGAGGCCTAGACATGAACTTAAAAACTTTCATTACTGCAGCTGCATTCTCAATATGTGGCGTCTTCACCTCCAACGCTGGAGCCGCCGAGCTCGGAGCTTATATGGGAGGTGGCTGCTATGGCGTCAGCAAGCTCGACGGCTACAGCGCTTGGTTAGGCCACAGGCCCACCAGAGGCATCGATTTTCTTGCAGCAGAAACGTGGGTGGCCATGGAGGCTGCCGCTGCTCGCAGTGCCAAATGCTGGAAACCGACCAATCTGGACATGACGTTTTCAGTACCCATGCTGACCACTGATAAAACGACGACGCTAGAAGCAGGCGCCGCAGGTGCCTACGATGAGCATTTCAAGACAATTGCAAAAAATCTTATAACCAATGGCTATGGCAATGCATCGATACGCATTGGTTGGGAGTTCAACTACAGCTGGTTCCCTTGGGCTGCAAAAAAGAATCCAACGGCATGGGTTGCCTACTGGAAAAGAATCGTGACCGCAATGCGCTCTGAGCATGGTGCCAACTTCACCTTCGACTGGTGCGTCGGATCCGGGCCAGGTGACATCAACCCCGCCGATGTTTACCCTGGAGATCAGTATGTCGACACCGTTGGCATGGACATCTACAACACCACTTGGGCAACGGTTCCACAAACCACGATGGATCGATGGAAGTATCGGATGAACAAGCCGGTAGGCTTCATCTGGCACAGAGACTTCGCGGCCCTGCATGGGAAGAAAATGACCTATGGTGAATGGGGCACGGGCACTCGTCCAGACGGCCATGGGCTAGGCGACGATCCTGAATTTATTCAACTGATGGCGGACTGGATCAAAAGCAACAATGTTGCCTGGCACCACTACTGGGAATACAACGCCAAAGACTTCGCTGCGAAGCTCAATGAAGGGCAATTTCCATTGTCGGCCACGGCGTTCAAGCAAAACTTCTGACGGCCAAGCGCGTAGAGGGCCCGGCCATCGTGCCCCCTCATGGTTAAAAGCAAGCCATGTCACAGCGCTCAAGCCGCCAACCAAACCACACCAGGCTAGGCCAAACCTTTGGCCGCGCAATCTCAAGGCATTTGCTTCGTAGTGAAGACGTGAGGGGGAGCCAGAAATTGCAAAGCCCCGCACGCAAGTACGGGGCTTTTTGCATTGTGGCGCGCAAAGAAGAAGTGGTGAGGTGGGCCTCGCCTCCACCCAACCTCCAGCCTCTATACAGCCTTTGGGAAAAAGACCACTCAGGTGGTTTGCCAGCGCTGCTGTGCCAACAACACTTCTTCGGCCGAGCGTCCAGCCAACTGTTGGTAGACGCTGGGCGCCGTGGCCCCTTCGGTGTTGACCACCAGAACGCGCGCCTCGGGGCCCAAACCCACCCGCGCACGAAAGGCTTGATCTAGGGCTAACGCCAAGACTCCGGCCAAACCTGCAGCGCCCGACTCTCCGCTGACAATGGGCACATCGCCCATGGCGCCGTGCGCCAGCAAACGCATGGCATCGACCGCCTGCTGGTCTTCAATCGTCAAGAAAAAATCGACCGTTGGTGCGAGAAAGCGCCAGGCCAGCGGTGAGGTTTCGCCACACGCCAAACCGGCCATCACCGAATCCACGCTGCCCGTGGCCTTGGACGCCACACCGTTCAGCGCGCTTTGCAGCAGGCAGTCGGCCTGCTGCGGCTCAACCACGATGAAGATCGGCCGCTGCGCGCCCCACTGCTCCCACAGGTAACTCGCCACACCCGCCGCCATGCCACCCACGCCGCCTTGCAGCAGCACATGGCTGAAGGGCTCAGTCCCCTGCTCGGCCAACTCGTCCACCAGCGCGCCGTAGCCTTGCATGACGTCACGTGGAATCTCTTCGTAGCCGGGGTAGGAGGTGTCGGACACCACACGCCAGCCGTTGGCTTCGGCCAGTTGCGCGGCGTGGCTCACCGAGTCATCGTAGTTGCCTTCTATGCGCACAATCTCGGCACCGAATGCGGCGATGGCGTGTTCACGCTCGGCACTCACGTGCTGGTGCAACACGATGACACAACGCACACCCGCGCTCTGTGCCGCTGCCGCCAGGGCGCGGCCATGGTTGCCATCGGTGGCGCTGATGACCACCAGGCCGTTTAATTTCGCACGGTAGTCGCCGCGCAGCACACCGCTAGCGTCCCAAGCGGGGTGCTCGCGCAGCACCAGGCGACTCAACGCGGCCGGGGCGCCCAAGGCCTTGAAGCTGCCCAGCGCCGAGCGTTTGGACTCGTCTTTGACCCACACCGCGCCCAAACCCAGTTGGGCTGCGAGTTTGGGCAAGGACCACAGCGGCGTGGCCTCTGGCGCCAAGTGTTTCCACGGCGCCAGCCACGCGCGTGTGCGGCGCGCCTCGGCAATCGACATGATGGTTTTGAGCTCGGCGGGGTAGGCTGCGCGAATGGCCTGCGGGTTGGGAACGAGTTGCATGAATGAAGAAGTGAAGAGAGAAGAAATCGGCAGATAAAAAGTCAGCAGCTCAACGCGGCAACCGCTGGCGCACCAGTTCGGCAAAATATTCGGCGCCTATTGCCAAGGTGGCATCGTTGAAGTCGTAGGCACCGTTGTGCAGCGGCACACCGCCCGCCTCGCCCTCGGCGCCATTGCCCAGGAACACAAAAACGCCAGGCACCACACGCAAAAAGGCGCCAAAGTCTTCCGAGGCCATCATGGCCGGCACTTGGGCATCCACGCGCTCGGCCCCCACCACGGCAGTCGCGGCAGCCACGGCATAAGGCACATATTCGGGCCAGTTCACCGTGGGCTCGAATTCAAAGCTGTAGTCAAACTGGCACTCGGCCCCGTGCAGCCTGCAAATGCCTTCGCAGATCTCGCGCATGCGCCTGGCCAGGGTCGCCTGCACCTGTGGGTCATAGCTGCGCGTGTCGCCCTTGATGATGACGTTGGAGGGAATGGCATTGCGAATGCCATCGGTGATGAATTCCGTGCACGACACCACGGCCTGGGCGCTGGGGTCTAGCGTGCGCGACACAATGGTTTGCAGCGCCAGCACAATCTCGGCGCCGATCACGATGGGATCTATGCCCATGTGTGGCCGCGCCGCGTGCGTGCCACGGCCTTTGATGTGGATGACGAAGTTGTCCTCACTCGCCATGATGCCGCCGCTGCGCGTGGCTATGCTGCCCGCCGCCTGCCCTGGCATGTTGTGCAGGCCGTAGATTTCGTCCACCGGAAAGCGCTCGAACAAACCATCGGCCATCATCGCCTTGGCACCCCGGCCATGTTCTTCTGCAGGCTGGAAGATGAAGCGCACGGTGCCGTCAAAATTCTGGCGCTCACGCAGCAACCGTGCGGCGCCAAGCACGATGGACATGTGGCCATCGTGGCCACAGGCGTGCATCTTGCCGGGGTGGGTGGAGGCCCAGCCGCGGCCGGTGGCGGTCTCGGCCATGTTCAAGGCATCCATCTCGGCGCGGATGCCGATCACCCCCGCCCCTGTACCCACCTGCAGGCTGGCCACCAGCCCCGTGCCGCCAATTCCTTCGAACACCTGATAACCCAGCGCACGCAATGTCTTGGTCACAAAGGCCGAGGTCTGGCGCTCTTCAAAGCCGGTTTCGGGGATGGTGTGCAGTTGGCGGCGCCAGCGGGTGAGGTCGGCACTCAGGCTGGAGTCGCTGGGAAGGGGCAGATCAATCGTCGACATAAAAGTCCTTGGGGCGGTACGGCTGTAAATGAACCGGTGCAGTGCAATAATATTTTTTCGCCCTGCGTATTTGCTGCAGATTGAACGCCATCCGCGCACTTTCATTACGTTCTAAGCCGCCCTTTTGCAATGCCCACCCCACTCGACCCGTTTGATTTGAAGCTGCTGTCTCATCTGCAGCATGACGCACGCCAGTCACAAGCCGAGTTGGGCGCGCAGATCGGCCTGTCTTCAGCGGCCGTGAACCGGCGCATCAAACGCCTCGCAGATGAGGGTGTGATCGACAAGTTTTCGGTGCAGCTCGACCCCAGCGCCGTGGGTGTGGAACTCACGGTCATCGCCCAGGTCGAGGTGGAGAGTGAACGCATCGACCTGCTCGACGCCATGAAGCGCAGCTTCAGCGCCTGTCCGCAGGTGCAGCAGTGTTACTACGTGGCCGGCGAGTGGGACTTTGTGCTGATTTTTGCGGTGCAGAACATGGGCCAATACACCGAGCTTACCCGCGCCTTGTTCTTCCAGAACAACAACGTCAAACGCTTCAAAACGCTGGTGGCCATGGACCGCGTGAAGGTGGGGCTGGACTTGCCCCTGGGCGGGCTTTAAGCGGCAAGCGCATCCAAGCGCGCCAGTTCCTTGTAGAAGCCGTCCACATGCGCCTGCGCAGTGTCTGGCATGGCCTGTATGGTTTTTTGATAAGACGCCAGATCTTCCACCGCCCCCACCTGGCCCACGCGGCGTGAAGCGTCCTGCACAAACTGGCATACCGGCGCGCGACATTGCTCAAACGCCTGCAGCGCGGCGGGCACGTCGGCATGCTGCGCCAGCAACTGCGCCAACAGCACCGCGTCTTGCACCGCCATGGCGCCGCCCTGCCCCATGAACGGTGTGGACGCGTGTGCCGCATCACCGATCAGCAGCACGCGCCCCTGGTGCCACGGCGTGGGCATGATGACTTCTTCCACCGCGGTGTAGAGCAGCTCTGACTCTGCCGAAATCTCGTCGAGAAACTGGCGCGCGGGCGCAGCAAATTCGGCGAACTTGGCCCGCATGGTGGCCGGCCAGTCGGCCCGGTCAAACCAGGCGCTTTTGGGCTCGGCGATGGTGCCGAAGATGTAGAGCTTCTCGGCCGAAATCGGCATGATGCCCAAGCGTTTGCCCACACCCATCATCATGATTTTGTCGACCAGTTCTGGCGGGCGGCGGTGCACGCTGCGCCACACGCCCAGGCCCGAATACACCGGCTGCACTTCGGGCCACAACAGCGCGCGGATGCTGGAGCGAATGCCATCGGCGCCCAGCACCAGGTCAAACGTTTCGGTCTGTCCGTTCGACAGAGTGACCTGCACCACACCATCCTGCTGCACCAGTGCGACCACCGATGTGCCCAATGCCACGTCTATGCCCAACGTCTGCAGCCGCGTGGACAACACGCGGTGCATTTCGGCGCGTTTCACGCCCAGAATCGGCGGCGTGCCCTGCGGCCCCACGTTGGGGTAGACCACGTCCACAATCGGATTCCCCTGCGCGTCGAGGTAGACGTTGCGGCCGCTGGCGATAGGGAACCCGGCACACACCAGTTCGTCCATCACGCCCAACTGGGCGAACTGCGCCAGGCCGTTGCTGTAGACAAAGATGCCCGAGCTCTGAAACTGCCACTGCGGCTGTTTTTCGATCACGCTCACGCGCCAGCCACGTTGCGCCAGCGCGATCGCCGCCGAACATCCGGCGATGCCGGCACCAACAATCAGGACTTTGGGAGATAACTTTGCGGATTCTGTTTTCATGCCGCGATTCTTCTCGCCGCCCCGCCAGACCTCAACCCTTGTGACGCCGGATCTGGGCACCGTTCGTCCGCAGCTTGAGGTACTGGCTGGGCGTTTGCCCGGCCCAGCGCTCAAAGGCACGTGAAAACGCTTTCTCCGAGGCATAACCCACGTCCTGGGCGACACGTGCAACATCGGCCTGGCCCTGCTCAAACTGTTGGCTCGCAATCCCCATGCGCACGTCCGCCAGGTAACGCATGGGTGTGGTGCCCATACGCTGCACAAAACGTTCGCTGAACACCGAGCGCGACTGATGGCTCACGCGCGACAGACTCGCCACCGACCAGGGTAGCTCGGGGTTGGCATGCATCTGGGCCAGTGCTTTGCCTATGGCCTTGTCGCCTATGCCGGCCAGCCAGCCCTGCGCCTGGGCCGCGCCACTCTGCAGATGTGCACGCAACACGTGCACCAGCAGCAGATCGGCCATACGTGCGGTGACCAGTTGCCAACCTGGAACTTGCGTCAGGGTTTCGTCCACCAAGGCCTGGGTGGCCAGCGCCAGGGTGCGCGTAGTCGCCACCTCGGCCGCGCGCAGCACAATCAGCGGCGGCAACCACGACAACAGCGACTGACCACGGTGCTGCGGCATCCACAGATGCAACGAAAACAACTCGGTGAGCGCAGCGCCATGGCCGCCCTCGCCGCCGTGCCTAAAGGTGATGGGGTGGTCGCCGTGTGCCCCCGACATGTGCTGCGCCAGCAAACCGCTGAAAGGCAAGGGTGCCAGTTCGCGCGCCGAACGCACGATGTGTGGCGCGCCCTGTGGCAGCAGCACGATGTCGCCGGGCTGTATCAACACCGGCTCGGCGCCGTCGGCCTCTATCCAATACGGCTCACCCAGGCTCACGCGGATCAGCAAGCCCTCTACACCGTCGGAGCGCAGCGACCAGGGAGCGCTGAGCGTAAAACGCGCGGTGCTGGCGCGTTCGGTGCGCAGCGTGCCCAACACCAGCCCTATCAGGTCGCTAGAAGAAGTGGCCGTACTCATGACTTCGTCCCGGCTTTTTGCGCGCCCACACACCAGGGTGGATCACGCAGCGCCTGCACCAGAAAGTCCACCAGGCGCCGCACCTTCAGGGGCAGTTGTTTGCGTGTCGGGTAGACCGCGTGAATGCTCAACACCCCGGCATTAAATGCGGGCAGCAGTTCGACCAGGTCGCCGCGCAGCACGTCCTGCTGGACCAGAAAATCGGGCTGCAGGATGATGCCCTGGTGCGCCAAGGCCGCAGCACGGCAGGTGTCGCCGCTGTTGGCGCGTATGCGCGGGCGGGTGCGTACCGTGGTTTCACCTTCGTGTGTATGTTCAAAGCGCCATACATCGCCCGAAGACCAATTGCTGTAGGCCACCACATCATGCTGCGCCAAATCAGCCGGGCGCAGCGGCGTACCGCGCTGCGCCAGGTAGTGTGGCGAGGCGCACACCATCATGCGGGTCTGGGCCAGCACCCGGCTGACCAGGCCCGAATCGGCCATGTGGGCGATGCGCACCACCAGGTCAAAACCCTCCTCGACCAGATCCACAATACTGTCGGACAACACAATGTCCAGCGTGACCGCTGGGTTCTCGGCCGCAAAGCGCCCCCACAACGCGGCCAGATAAAGCGTGCCAAAGGTTTGCGGCGCCCCCACACGCAGCCGCCCGCGCACCTGGCCAGTGGCGGAAGCGGCTTCGACCTCGGCATCCGTCACCGCCTGCAGCACCTCCTTGCAGCGCTGGTAGTAGAGCTGCCCTTCATCGGTGAGCGACAGGCGCCGCGTGGTGCGTTGCAGCAGGCGCACGCCCAGACGCTGCTCCAGATCGGCAATGTGCCGCGAGATCGCCGGTTTGGAGAGCGCCACCATGTCGAGAGCGCCGACAAAACTGCCGGCCTCGACCACGGCGACAAATGTTTTCATGGCTTGAAGAATGTCCATCGTCTCGAATTTCAAAACAATATATGCCGAGTATCGGTGTTTATCTCGAATGGAGAGACGCCTACAGTTCATTCCTATCGAATCCAGCCGATTCCCCACCAGGAAACTGTCATGTCAAAGACCACCAAGTTCCCCAGCATCTTTGTCTCTCACGGCGCACCCACGTTTGCGCTGGAACCGGGCCGTGCAGGCCCATTGCTGCGCGGCATTGGCGAGCGACTGCAACAACAACCTGGCCTGCGCGCCATCCTGGTGGTGTCGCCGCACTGGCAGACACGCGGTTTGCGCGTCAGCACCGCTGCGGCGCCCGAAACGGTACATGACTTCGGCGGCTTTCCTGCGCCGCTGTACCGCTTGCGTTACCCCGCCCAGGGTGCACCCGCGGTCGCCGAGCAAACCATCAAGCTGCTGAGCGCCGCCGGCCTGCCGGTTGCCGCGCAGGAAAACCAGGGACTGGACCACGGCGCCTGGGTGCCGCTGCTGCACATGCTGCCGCAGGCCGATGTGCCGGTGTTTCAACTGTCGTTGCCTGTGGACCTCACCGCCCAGGGCGCCCTGCAGCTGGGCCAGGCACTGGCGCCGCTGCGCGAGCAGGGTGTGGCCATCCTGGCATCGGGCAGCCTGACACACAACCTCTACGAGTTTCGCCACACACTAGAGGGCGACCAGGAGCCCTATGTGCTCGACTTCGTGCAATGGATTCGTCGCGCAACACTGGCGCACAACACCACCGCCCTGGTGGCTTACCGCGAACAGGCGCCGCACGCACAACGCGCCCACCCCTCTGACGAGCACTATCTGCCGCTGTTGGTCGCGATCGGTGCCAGCAGCGCAGATGAATCGGTGGAGGTGATTGACGGCGGCGTGACCTACGGCGTGTTGTCTATGGAAGGTTATGTGTTTGGCGACCTGCCCGGCGCCGCCTTGAGCCGCACACCACAAGCCGCTGAAGCGGCACTTGTTTAAACGGTACCTAGAGCACAAGAAACCATGCCATCACAATCCATCGTTGTCCAACAACCCGCCAAGGCGTCACAGTTGGTGCTGCTGAGCCACGGCGTAGGCTCGGTTCCGCAGTCCCTTGTGGGCCTGGCCCAATGGTTTGCCCAACGCGCGCCCGGCGCCTTCGTGGTCAGCCTGGCGTCGCCCGAGCCGTCCGATATTTCCAATGGGTTTCAATGGTTTTCCGTGCGTGGCATCACCGAAGAAAACCGCCCGGCGCGTGTGGCTGCGGCCATGCCGGGCTTTGCGGCCAGCGTGCAGCATTGGCAACAAGTGGCCAAGGTGGACGCCCACAAAACGTTGCTGGCAGGTTTTTCGCAGGGTGCCATCATGGCGCTGGAATCGACCAAGCTGGATCACCCGCCCGCACACCGCGTGGTGGCCCTGGCCGGGCGTTATGCCGAGCTGCCCATCCACAAACCCCATGCGACCATCCACCTGTTGCACGGTACAGCCGACCCGGTGATGCCCGTGGCCCAGGCGCAAAGTGCGTTCGCACGGCTGCAGCACCTGCAGGCGAATGCCACACTGGACCTGGTGCCCGGTGTCGGCCACGAGCCGCACCCCGCCATGCTCAGCTACCTGGCGCAACGCCTGGAGCAAAACTTTAATTCAGCCGATTAACGCAACAAACAATTGATTAAAAGGCGGTTTTTCAATCGATCCAAGCAATCTAATCTCTGGCCTTCCGCAACACAACGCTTCAAAGAAGGCCCTTCATGCAACGCCGCACCCTGCTCGCCGCAGCCACCCTCGCCCTCAGCACCCTAGTCGCTGCTCACGCCGCAACGCCCCTCACCCTTGAGGTGTACAACCCCGGCGACAAAGCCATCTTCCCCGTGACCTCGGTGATCGTCAGCGGCCCGACCGAAGCGGTGCTGATCGACGCGCAGTTCCAACGCAACGACGCCCAGGCCCTGGTGCAAAAAATCAAGGCCAGCGGCAAGAAACTCACCGTGGTCTACATCAGCCACAGCGACCCGGACTATTACTTCGGCCTGGACGTGATACAGGCTGCCTTTCCCGGCGCCAAGATCGTCGCCAGCGCACCTACCGTGGCGCACATCAAAGAGTCCATGCAAGGCAAGCTGGGCTACTGGGGCCCCATCCTCAAAGACAACGCACCGCAGAAACTGGTGTTGCCCGAAGTGCTGCAGGGCGAGCGCATCCTGGTGAACGGCCAAGCCCTGGACATCCAGGGACTGCAAGGCCCGAGCCCGGAGCGCAGCTATGTGTGGATCCCGTCCTTGAAAACGGTGGCCGGTGGCGTGGTGGTGTCCAGCGGCATCCATGTCTGGGTGGCCGATACCCAGACAGTCGCCTCACGGCAAAACTGGCAAGCCACACTCAAGGCCATAGAAGCGCTGAAACCCGCTGCCGTGGTGCCGGGCCACTATCTTGGCGAGGGGCCCAAGGGCTTGGCCGCAGTGCAGTTCACCGCCAGCTACCTCAAAAACTTCGAGGCACAAGCGAGCCAAGCCAAAGATGCTGCGGCACTGGTGGACGCCATGCAGAAAGTCTACCCACAACTCGGCGAAGCCAGCTCGCTGGAGCTCAGCGCCAAGGTGATCAAGGGTGAGATGAAGTGGCCGCAATGAGTCCGCGTTTTCGCTGATCACGCCCCGGCTCATCTTGCGGCATCCAGTCGCATCTATCCCTCAATGGCCTTAGGCCGTGGCCACTGCTGCAGCCAGGCCGTGAGTGTGTACTCCAGTTCCGCCCAGCTGTGCACACTGCTCGCCCCCTCATGGACCGGCTGCGCGGCTGCGGGCGGCAGCATGCGGCCAAACCCCAGCAGCGTTGCGTCGGGTGCGGAGCGCTGCACATGACGGCGCAGCGCCCCCAGCAGCTCGCCTGCGCCGTCCAGATCCACCAGCACCAGGTCTATGTCCTTGGCCAGCAGCGTCATCACGGCATCGGTGGCTGAGGCCGCATCTATCACCCTGGCGCCGGGCTGCAGCGCGCTGCACACTTCGTGCACCAGGTCACGTGGCTCACGCTGCACAAAGACGGTCAGCACACAGGGCGGACCCGCGCTCGCCCCTGTCCAGGTGGCATTCAGCCGGGCCGACATGGCAGCTCCGGCAACAAGGCGATCGCCCACCATTGGCGTGCGCCAGGGTTTTGGGGGCGAAGGCAGAGGTGGTTCACGGCAAATCTTTCTACGGTTGAGGCTCAGTCCGAGTGTGCACAGCTGTCTTCGTTCTGCTCTTGATCCACATCAGCATCCAGGTCCTCAGCACTCGGGGTAAACAGCGCCCGCCACGGCCGTGAGCCGCTCAGCAGGAACGCCAGCGCCTGCGGATCCATGGGCCTGGCCAGCAGATAACCCTGACCTTCGTCACAGCCCATGGCGCGCAGCGCGGCCAGTTGCGCCCGGGTTTCAATGCCTTCGGCAATACAACGCAGACCCAGCCGGTGTGCCAGTTCGACAATCACCTTGACGATTTCGCGGGCCGAAGAGTCTTCCAGCATGTCGCTGACAAACTGGCGGTCGATCTTCAAATACTGGATGGGAAAACGCCGCAGGTAGGCGAGCGACGAATAACCCGTGCCAAAGTCGTCGATGCTCAGCCGCACGCCCAGTTGGCGCAGCGCCTGCAGCGATTGCATCACCGACGCCATCTCGCCGATCAGCAGCGACTCGGTCAACTCCAGCTCGATCAAACCTGGTGCTACACCATGGCGCCCCAGCGCAGAGGCCAGATCTTGCGCGGGGTCGGCGCGGTGGAACTGCAGCGCCGAAATGTTGACCGCCACCACCGGCTGCGCCAGACCCGCCGCGCCCCACTGCCCCAGGTCTTGCAAAGCTTGTTCGAGCACACGGTCACCCAGACGGCCAATCAGGCCCAGGCGCTCGGCCAGCGGAATGAACTCGGACGGCGCAATCGTGGTGCCGTCTGGCCGATGCCAACGCGCCAGCGCCTCCACCCCCGCCAGAGCACCGCTGCGCAGGTCCACCTTGGGTTGGTAGGCCACCTGTATCTCCTGGCGGCGCAGCGCCTCGCGCAGCCACAAGGCCAATTGGCGGGGGCGCGCCTGGGCTTCGTACTGCTGAAGGGCGGCGTCGCCGGGGCTGGCTTGTTGGCGCGCAAAAGAGGCATGCAGCAGGGTTTCGGCCGCCGATCCAGCGCCCGGCGCCAGCGAAGCCAGGCCCGTGGTCACGCCTATGGTGAGCTTGCGCCCCTGGGCCACCTCAAAAGGCTGCGCCAGCGCGGCCGTCAGGCATTCGGCAAATTGCCGCATCCAGAACACACCACCGTCGCCTACGCGGAAATCCGCTGGCGCCACCACCCCCACGGCGAACTCGTCTGGCCCCACACGTCCCACAATGCAAACCTGCGCATTGGACGCCGCTAATTGCGAGCAGCGCAGCCCCATCTGACGCAGGATGGCGTCCCCTCCGGCCAGGCCAAACTGCTCGTTGAGTGCCGTGAAGCCATCGATGTCCAAGGCCAACACATGCACATGTGCGCCCTGCTCGGCCAGGCGCTGCAGAGCACCCACAAATGCGGAACGGCGTGCCAGCCCGGTGATCGGATCGGTTTCGCCGTGCCGCAGCATGGTGTCGCGCGCCTGCGCCGGGGAAGACAGGCCGGAATACACCCCGAGGTAGAACGCCGAGGATGAGCCGTGATCGCGCAGCGCGACGATGCTCAGGCATTCCTGGTAGAGGTGGCCGTCTTTGCCGCGATTCCAGATATCCCCGTGCCAGCGACCATGGCGCTGCAATTCGGCCCACATGCCACGGTAGAAGCCGTCCCCTTGCAAGCCCGAGCGCAGCAGGCTGGTGCGCTGGCCCAGCAACTCGGCAGCGCTGTATCCCGTGACACGTTCAAAAGCGGCGTTGACACGCTGGATCACGCCGCGCGCATCGGTCAACACCATGGGTGTCGGGGCCTGCTGCAAGGCCTGCAGCCAAACCGGGGTCAGATCTTGGCTCCTGGGGAAATCTTGCGCGACCGGGCTCTTGGTTCCAACTCTCTCATCACACGTTGATCGGCGCGCAGGCGCCGCTCGGTTCACATCCACACTCTGCGTCAATCGAGCCTCCAGTGTCCAGCAGTTGTCTGGCAGCGACTTTAGAACGCGGTGCCGCAGTTGTCTGTGGGGAAGTCTTGACGGCTGTCGAGGGGCGAGTCGGTCAGCGCGAAAAAAACGGCTAGATGAAAGCCCGCTAGATTTCGTCCTCGCGCAGCAAGCCGTGGCGTATCGTCAAACGCACCAGTGCCGTGACGTCGCCCACACCCAGCTTGGCCATCAGGCGGCTGCGGTAGGTGTCAATGGTTTTCGGCGACAGATGCAGCTCGCGGCCTATGGCCGCACTGGATTGCCCGCGCACCACCATCGCCACAATCTGCCGCTCGCGCGGCGACAAGCTGCTGAACGGGTCGCTGCCGGCATCACCCGTGAGGGCCTGCACCGCGAGATCGGCCACCTCTTGCCCAAGGTAGCGTCGGCCCAGCACCACGGCGTCAATCGCGCGCAGCACCTCACTGGCCGGCGCACCTTTGAGCACGTAGCCGGCGGCGCCCAAACGCAGGGCCTCGGCCACATGCTGCGGCTGCGCCGACATGGTCAGCACCACCACATGCACCGGCAGCGCGCGGCGCTGTAGCTCCACCAGCACTTCCATGCCGGAGCGTCCACCCAGGCTCAGATCGAGCAGCAAGACCTGCGGCTGGCAACGTGCCAGATCGGCCACCGCTTCAGTGGGGTCGGCCGATTCGCCCACAACCTGATGACCGGCCGCCTGCAACACCGCACGCAAACCCTCGCGCACCATCTGGTGGTCGTCGACAAGGTACAAAGAAGTCATTCACCCATCCTGTTCAAGATCTCCGCAATCCATTTCATGCCGCGGCCATGGCCCACGACAAGCGCACCAAGGTGCCGCCTTCTGCCGGGCTTTGCACAGCGAATCGTGCACCTATGGCCAGGGCGCGCTCGCGCATGCCGACCATGCCCAGATGGCCGGGCCGCGCACGTTCGGCATCGGCCGGCAGGCCTTTGCCGTCGTCAATCACCTCGAGCACAAAGGCCTGCGCATCACCGCTCAGCACCACACGGATCAACGAAGCCCCGGCATGGTGGATGGCGTTGCCCAGCGCTTCGCGGGCCACCATGAAGGCGGCGTATTCAACATCCGGCGGCCAACGCAGGTCGACGACTTCCGGTTCGGTCTCGAGCAATACATCCAGCCCCAGCGGCGCCCGGCTGCGCGTCCGCACTTCGTTCTCCAACGCGGCCGCCAGGCCGTTGTCATCCAGCAGCGGCGGCCGCAAATCCACCAGCACCTGGCGCACCTCGCGTATCGCCTGGTCTATCAGGCCACCCAGATGGGCGCCGTGGGGATCCGCCGCCGCGGCGTTGTGTGCACCCACAACACTGGCCGCATCAAACGACAGGCGCATGGCGGTGAGCGTCTGCCCCAGCTGGTCGTGCAGTGCCTGGGCCAGGCGGCGCGTGGTGGTTTTCTCTTGCGTCATCAGCTGCTGCGCCAGTTCGGACAGTTCAAACTGGTACTTGAGCAGGGCCGTCTCGGCCTTCACGCGCTGCGTCACATCGCGCAGGATGGCGGTGAGTGTCAGTTTGCCGTTGATGGTGGCCTGCGAGATGGAGGCTTCGAGCTCCAGCTCTTCCCCGGCTGCAGTCAGGCCCTTTACCCGCCCTGCCCCCATGGCGCGCCGCGTCACCTTGGACTGCGCAAAACCCTGCAGGTCGCTGCCGTGGCGCTGGCGATAACGCGGCGGCATCAACCCATCCAGCGACTGGCCGAGCATGGACTGGGCACTGCGGCCAAAGATGCGCTCGGCCGCGGGATTGAACAGCATGATGCTGCCCGCCGCATCGGTGCTGACCACCGCGTCGCTGGCGGCATCGATGATGGCCGCCAGGGTTTCCTGGTGCTCGGCCAGGCGTTGTTCGGCACGCACGCGCTCGGTCACGTCGCGCAGTATGACGGTGTAGATGGGGCGGCCCTGCACCAGCACATGGGAGATAGAAGCCTCAAGCGGAAACTCTTCGCCATCAGCGCGCAAACCACTCACGGGCCCGAGCTTGCCCATGCGGCGCGCGGTCACACCGGTCTCGCCAAAGGTCTGCATATGTCCCTGGTGCTGCGCCCTGAACCGCGCGGGTATGAATTGTGTCAACGACTGCCCCAGCGCGGCCTCGGCGGCGCAGCGAAACATGCGTTCGGCCGCTTGGTTGAAGAGCAATATGGTCTGGTTCTCGTCCACCGTGACGATGCCGTCCATGGCGGATTCAAACATCGCCGCCAGCCAGGCGCCGCTGTCGGGCAAGGCGGCAGCACCAGAGCGCACGGAGACGGATGGATCGGCGGGGCGGCTACTGTGCGTTGGGGGCATTCATCATTCCAGTGGAGGGACCTCGCAGCTTGCACACCAGCATCAAGCCCAGGCTGAAGAAGATCGAGCGTCGATTCTATGTGTGACACACACGCTTCCAGGCGCAAGGCCGCAACACGCAGCCAAGTCTCCCCACAAGCCAAATCGAGAACTCCCGACAGTGCTTTGGTGGGCGCAAACCTACATTCCCCCTCAGCCACAAACCGTGCGCAAAGAAGGATGACGCCATGCAAACCAACCTGCCCGTGAGCCAGAACGAGTACCTCTTCCCCGAGACCGATCTGCTGGTGTCGACCACCGACACCCGGGGGCACATCACCCATTGCAATGAAGCCTTCATGACCACTTCGGGCTTCAGCTACGAAGAACTCATAGGTCAGCCGCACAACCTGATCCGCCACCCGGACATGCCCGAGGCGGCCTTCAAGGACATGTGGCGCACCATAGGCCGGGGCCAACCGTGGACCGGCATGGTGAAGAACCGGCGCAAGAACGGCGACTACTACTGGGTCGAGGCCAACGTCACCCCCATCATGGAAGCGGGCAAACCCAAGGGTTATATGTCGGTGCGTGTACAGCCCAGCCGCGCGCAGGTCGAACAGGCGCAGAAGCTGTATGCGCAACTCCATCTGGAAAAAAAGGCCGGCAAGCGCCCCTCCGTCCGCCTGCAGGAGGGTCTGGTGTGCCAGCGCGGCATCCGCGGCTGGCCAGCGCGTTTGCGCAGCGCCCCGCTGACCGCCTGGCTGGCCGCCGCCACGGCAGTCATCGCGGGCTTGGCGCTGTTGCCCGACGTATGGGGCTGGCAAGGCGGTCAAGCCCTGGCCACACGCGCGGCGGTGCTGGCGCTGGGCCTGGGTGCTGTCCTCACCTGGTTCCATTGGAAGTTGAGCGCAGGTCTGGCCGACGCCGTGCGCTTTGCCGGTGAACTCTCCGCCTGCAACCTCGCCAGCCGCCCCGCCCTGGGTCACGCCGAACCGCTGGGCGGCCTAATGCGCCGGCTGCACCAGATCCAGGTGAACCTGCGTGCGGTGGTCGGCGACGTGCGGCGCGAGATGGAAGGTTTCAGCACCTCGGCCGGGGAGATCGCCCAAGGCAGCCTGGATTTGTCGGCACGCACCGAAACCCAGGCCAGCAATCTGGAGGAGACCGCCGCGTCCATGGAGGAGCTGGCGAGCATCGTGCGCCAAAGTGCCGACACCGCCGAAGAAGTCTGCCAACACAGCGAAGCCAGCACGGCGCTGGCCACGCGTGGCGAACACGCGGTTGAACAAGCCGGCCAAGCCATGGCCGCCATAGCTCAGTCGTCGCGCCAGATTGGCGACATCAGCGACCTGATCGAAAGCATTGCATTCCAGACCAACATCCTCTCGCTCAACGCGGCCATAGAAGCCGCCCGTGCAGGTGAACAAGGGCGTGGCTTCACGGTCGTGGCCTCCGAGGTGCGTGCCTTGGCCAACCGCAGCTCGTCTGCGGCCAAGGAGATCCGTCAGCTCATCGCCCAGGCACAGGCACGCACCGCAGAAGGCAGCAAACGCATAGAGGGTGCGGGCGAGGTGCTGCACGAGGTGCGGCGCTCGGTGCAGCAAGTGGGCGCAATGGTGCGGCAGATCAGCGAAGCCGCGCACGAGCAATCCCAGGGCATCTCGCAGGTCAACGAAGCCGTGAGCCAGCTCGACGGTGTGACGCAGCAAAACGCGGCGCTGGTGGAAGAGTCCACGGCCGCCGCGACCGCACTGACCCACAGCGCCCAGGCCCTGCAGAACGCGGTATCGGTTTTCCAGATAAGCACGGCGGCTTCGGCCACGCCTGCACCCACACTTTTTGCCGTCCCTACTGCCGCAAGGAATTCACATGCACAAGCGCCCCACGCCCACCTGCTCGCAATGCCGTCTGCGCGAGCAGTGCCTGCCCGTAGACCTGAGCTGCGCGCAGCTTGAACGCGTCGATGGGCTGGTCAGCCAGCGCATCCGCGTGCGCCGCGGCCAAACCCTGATCCACCCCGGCAGTACGTTTCGCAGCTTGTTTGCCATTCGCAGCGGATTCTTCAAGTCGGTGCACGGCATGGCCAATGGCCGTGAGCAAGTGGTCGGCTTCCAGATGGCTGGCGACACCCTGGGCCTTGACGGCATGGGCAGCGGCCAACACAGCAGCAGTGTGGTGGCACTGGAAGACGCCGAAGTCTGCGCCATGTCCTTTGCCCAGATGGAAGGCCTGGCGCGCGAAATCGGCCCCATGCAAAAACACATACACCAACTGCTGGGTCGGGAAATGGCGCATGAGCGCAACGTGATGCTGCTGTTGGGCAGCATGTCCGCGGAAGAACGCGTCGCCGCATTTTTGCTCGACCTGCTGCAGCGCCTGCACCAGCGCGGCTTATCGGCTTCGGAACTGGTGCTGCGCATGTCGCGCGCCGACATCGGCTCCTACCTCGGGCTGAAGCTCGAAACCGTCAGCCGCACCTTCAGCAAACTCGCCGCCGATGGCCTGCTGGAAGTGGACAAGCGCCACGTACGCGTGGTGAATGCCGAAGCGCTGCAGCGCACCGGGCGGGGTTTGGCAGCGGCGTGACCAATCGCGCGCATCAAAAAAGCCCCGCCGTGCAACAGCGGGGCTTGGCGGCGTGCCCTGGGCGCTCCTGGGCCGCAGGGATTTACATGTTGTCAATCATGACCTGGCCAAAACCAGAACAGCTGACCTGCGTCGCGCCTTCCATCAGGCGCGCAAAGTCGTAAGTCACCTTCTTCGACTGTATGGACGTTTCCAGCGACTTGATCAGCAGGTTGGCGGCCTCAGTCCAGCCCATGTGGCGCAGCATCATCTCGGCCGAGAGGATTTCCGAGCCTGGGTTCACATAGTCCTTGCCCGCATACTTGGGCGCCGTGCCGTGCGTGGCCTCGAACATGGCCACGGTGTCGGACATGTTGCCGCCTGGCGCAATGCCGATGCCGCCAACCTGCGCGGCCAGCGCATCGGAGATGTAGTCGCCGTTCAGGTTCAAGGTGGCGACCACGCTGTATTCGGCCGGGCGCAGCAGGATTTGCTGCAGGAAGGCGTCGGCGATCACGTCTTTGATGATGATCTCTTTGCCGGTTTTGGGGCTTTTCAGGCGGCACCAGGGGCCGCCGTCAATCAGTTCGGCACCAAACTCTTTTTGCGCCAAGGCGTAGGCCCAGTCACGGAAGCCACCCTCGGTGAACTTCATGATGTTGCCCTTGTGCACGATGGTGACATTCGGCTTTTCGTTGTCGATGGCGTATTGAATGGCTTTGCGGATCAGGCGCTGCGTGCCTTCGATGGACACCGGCTTGATGCCCAGGGCCGACGTCTCGGGGAAGCGGATCTTCTTCGAGCCCAGCTCGTCTTGCAGGAACTTGATGAGCTTCTTGGCCTTGTCGCTCTCGGCTTCGTATTCGATGCCGGCATAGATGTCTTCCGAGTTCTCGCGGAAGATCACCATATTGGTCTTTTCCGGTTCTTTGAGTGGCGACGGCACACCCTTAAAGTACTGCACCGGGCGCAGGCACACATACAAGTCCAGTTGCTGGCGCAGCGCCACATTCAGCGAGCGGATGCCGCCGCCCACGGGTGTGGTCAGCGGGCCCTTGATGGACACCAGGTAGTCGCGCACCACCTCCAGGGTTTCCTCGGGCAGCCAGACGTCTGGGCCGTAGAGCTTGGTGGCCTTTTCGCCGGCAAACACTTCCATCCACTGGAGCTTGCGTTTGCCGCCATAGGCCTTGGCCACGGCTGCATCCACCACCTTGAGCATCACCGGCGTGATGTCTTTGCCAACGCCGTCACCCTCGATGTACGGGATGATGGGCTGGTCGGGCACGTTCAACGTCCTGTCGGCGTTGACCGTGATCTTCTGGCCTTCAGCCGGTACTTGGATGTGCTGGTACATAGAAAAAGTTCTCCGATGGATGCAGACCGTCGGCATGCATTCTTGTGGGTGGGAATCTTGTGAGATGGCCGGAAGATTCTAGTCTCAAGCCTGCGGCCTCCAGCCGCTGCGGCCGCGCGCTGGCGACAAGCCGCAGCGCCACACGAGCACAAGATAAAGTTTTGGTAAAGCCGTCAACTCAGACATGTATGCGTTCGTTACAGGAGTACCTTTCAGAACTTCTGAAGGGGCAACCCACAACTTTTGACAAGCTTTGTTTCCCAAGGATCGCACCATGCACAAGATCGCCTCCGCCCTCCTGGTCAGTCTGTTTGCTGTGGGTGCTTTTGCCCAGACCCCCGCGCCTGCTGCAGCGCCCGCCAAGCCTCATGCGTCTGCCAAGCACGCCAGCAGCAAACCCGCCGCGCACACCACCACGCACGCGAAGAAGAAGACCAGCACCCAACACGCTGCGGCTCACCCCAAGTCGGCCACCAAACACGCCAAGAAGCCGAGCACCAAGACCCACACCGCCAAAAAGGCTACGCCGCACCAACACAAGACGGCCTGACCCGAACGCCAGACTTGGATGAAAATGCCCGCTTCTAGCGGGCTTTTTTTGGCCCGAATCCCAAACCAGATCGCATGTTTAGAAAGTGCTGGCAATGAAGATGACTTGGCAACAGTGGAGCCTGCGCGGCATGGTCGCCGGCTTGTGTTTCGTCGCGCTTATGGCGCAGGCGCAGGAGGCACCGCAGATAGATCTGCCACGCATACAGATCGGTGCCGGCATGTACATCATCGATACCCAGTTGGCGACCACCGCGCGTCAGCGCGAGATCGGGCTGATGTTCCGCAAGGAGATGCCGCAGCAGGAAGGCATGCTGTTTGTGTTTGAAACCCCCAGCCAGCAGTGTTTCTGGATGAAGAACACCATACTGCCCCTGACCGCCGCTTTTGTGGACGACGATGGCACCATCGTCAACCTCGAAGACATGAAGCCCCAAACGCTGGACTCGCATTGCTCCAAGCGCCCGGTGCGCTACGTGCTGGAGATGAACCTGGGCTGGTTTGCCAAGAAGGGCATCAAGGCTGGCAGCAAGCTCACCGGCAAGCCGTTTGAAGCCAAGAAGGCCGGCTAAGAACTTTGCCGCCGGAAAACAAAAAACCGACCCTTGGGTCGGTTTTTTGTTGCTAAGGCTTAAAGGCCTATTTCGTTTGCAGATCAAGCGTGAACGCGAAGACGAAGCGCAGACATTACAGGCGTAAGGCAAGCGAAGTCGACAATGTGCACGTTTGATCTGGAAATGAAATTAGGCGAAGTTGGACTCGGCAAAGCCCCAGTTCACCAGCTTGTCGAGGAAGGTCTCGACGAACTTGGGACGCAGGTTGCGGTAGTCGATGTAATAAGCGTGTTCCCACACGTCCACGGTCAGCAGAGCCTTGTCCGCGGTGGTCAAAGGTGTGCCGGCGGCGCCGGTGTTGACGATGTCCACCGTGCCGTCGGCCTTCTTCACCAGCCAGGTCCAGCCGGAGCCGAAGTTGCCCACGGCGCTCTTCACAAACGCTTCCTTGAAAGCGGCGTAGCTGCCCCACTTGGCGGTGATGGCAGCGGCCAACGCGCCCGAAGGTTCACCACCACCGGCGGGCTTCATGCAGTTCCAGAAGAAGGTGTGGTTCCAGATCTGGGCTGCGTTGTTGTAGATGCCGCCGCTGGACTTCTTGACGATTTCTTCCAGCGTCATGCTTTCGAACTCGGTGCCCTTTTGCAGGTTGTTCAGGTTCACCACGTAGGCGTTGTGGTGCTTGCCATGGTGGAACTCCAGCGTTTCTTTGGAGTAAGCCGGGGCAAGCGCGTCAATCGCGTAGGGCAATGGTGGCAGGGTGTGTTCCATTTTTTATCCTCGTGGGTTGGTAGTAAAAAACCGTCTTCGAAAGCTTGTTCTCAAGGCATTGTAAAAACTAATTTAGCCTTGTGCCGGTGACGGATATATCCAGCGAACCATCGGCCAGGTCGGCCTTGAGCTGCTGTCCCGGTGCCGCCTGCTGGGCACTGGTCAACACCTGCCCCTGTGTGTTGGTGAGCAAGGCATAACCGCGCTGCAACACCAGGCGCGGATCGAGCAGCGCCAGGCTGCGTTCGGCGCGCTCCAGCCGCTGCCGCGCGCGCTCGGTGGCGCTGCTCACGGCCGGGCCGAAGCTGCGTTGCGACGCATCCAACTGTTGGCGCAGCCGCTGCAGATGGCTGCGGTGCTCATAACGCAGGCGTTGCGCTTGTTGACCCAGTTGCGCCTGTTGCCGCGCCAGCCAACCCGAGGGCCGGCCCAAACGCGCGGCGGCCTGGTCTAACCTTTGGCTGCGGTTGTCAAGCTGGCGCAACACGGCGTCATTCAAGCGTTCGCCCGCCAGTTCCAAAGCCCGCAGCCACACCTCTCGTGGCTGCGCCACCAGCTCGGCCGCAGCCGTGGGTGTGGGGGCACGCAGGTCGGCGACAAAATCGGCAATGGTGAAGTCGGTTTCATGGCCCACACCGCTGACGATGGGCACCGGGCTTTGGCGTATCAGCCGGGCCAGGGCTTCGTCGTTGAACGACCACAGGTCTTCAATCGAGCCGCCACCACGCACCAACAAAATGACGTCGATAGGTGGGCCTGCAGCTTCATCAAGAAAATCAGCCTCTGAGGCAAGTCCAGCATACGCAAGCTGATACAAACTTGATAGCGCCTTGCGGATCTCACCCGCTGCCGCAACGCCCTGCACGGCGGCAGGCGCCACCACCACGGGAATATGTGGCACACGCCGGCGCAAGGCCGTCACCACGTCGTGCAGCGCGGCCGCCCCCAAAGAGGTGACCACCCCAATGCCGCGTGGCAGCAGTGGTAAGGGGCGCTTCAGCTCGGCAGCAAACAGGCCTTCACTTTCGAGCTGCGCCTTGAGGCGCAAAAACTGCTCGAATAAAGCGCCTTGCCCGGCGCGCGACATGGACTCCACCACCAACTGCAGGTCGCCCCGCGCCTCGTACACCCCCAGGCGACCGCGCAACTCGACCAACTCGCCATCACGCGGCGCAAAGTCCAGCAAGCTGGCGGCGCGGCGAAACATGGCGCAGCGGATTTGGCCGTTAGCGTCCTTGATGTTGAAGTAGCAATGCCCGCTGGATGCGCGCGAGAAGCCCGAAATCTCGCCGCGCACGGCCACAGGATTGAAGCGCGCCTCCAAACTATCAGCAATGGCGCGGCACAGCGCGCCAACTGCCCAGATACGCGGCCCCGCAGCGTCAGATGTAGCAGCAAATCCAGTCACGTTGCGCCCTTCAGCCATGCTGCTGCGCAGCATCGGGAGTTGGAGTACTCCACAGCGCCGTGAGATGTGCTAGGCATATGGAAATAATTCTCAAAAAGCACTGCAAGCCCAGCAATCACGGTGTAAGTCATTGATTTTAAAAGAATTAATATTGATTAAATTTTAATCAAACTGACATGAAGCCGCATGAATGCTGGATTTCGCGGCTTGTCCTACAGGTTCTTCACAAAGTTATCCACAGATGCTGTGGGTACCTGAGACGTGTTTTCAGGTTGAAAAGCAAACTACCCGTGTCAGAACAACATCGGTGTACAAAAGATGCGCCCGGCTCGGTCGCTAGGACATAATCACGCGCAGATTATCTGTGCGGAGTGCCCAATTTGTTTTCGATCATACAAGCCGCAGGCTGGCCCATTTGGCCCCTGATCGCGTGTTCCGTTCTTGCCCTTGCCCTGATCATCGAGCGCTTCGTCAGCCTCAAGACATCCAAAGTTGCCCCGCCAAAACTATTGGCTGAAGTGCTCAACGTGGCCCAGAACGGTGTGCCCGCGCCCAACATCGTCAGCCAGCTGGCGCAAAACTCGGCCATGGGCGAAGTCCTGGCCAGCGGCCTGCGCGTGGTGAACAGCCACCCGCTGGCCACCGAAGAAGACATACGCGGCAGCATGGAGAGCACCGGCCGCGCGGTGGCGCACCGGCTGGAGAAGTATCTCAGCGCACTCGCCACCATCGCCTCGGCCGCCCCGTTGCTGGGTTTGCTGGGCACGGTGATAGGCATGATAGAAATTTTTGGTTCGCAATCGGGCACGGGCGGCGCGGGCAGCGGCAACCCGGCGCAGCTGGCGCAGGGCATTTCGATTGCGCTGTACAACACCGCGTTCGGCTTGATCGTGGCGATTCCGTCGTTGATCTTCTGGCGCTACTTCCGCGCGCGGGTGGACGAATACCTGCTGAACCTGGAACTCGCTGGCGATCAGTTGGCGCGCCATCTGGGCCAGTTGCGCAAGCGCGCTTGAGGAAGCTGCTGCCATGCGCCCCATGCGTTTTCGCCACCGCGAACGTGAAGAACCCGAGATCAACCTGATCCCGTTCATCGACGTGTTGCTGGTGGTGCTGATCTTTTTGATGCTGTCGACCACCTACAGCAAATTCACCGAGTTGCAGATCAAGCTGCCCGTGGCCGATGCCGAGGCGCAGCGCGACCGGCCCAAGGAAATCATCGTGGCGGTGAGCGCCGACGGGCGTTATTCGGTGAACCGCCAGGCGGTCGAAGGCCGCAGTGTGGACAACGTCACCCGCGCCCTGCGCGACGCGGCACAGGCCAACAAGGACATGGTGCTGATCATCAGCGCTGACGCCAGCGCGGCGCACCAGGCGGTCATCACCGTGATGGAGGCGGCACGGCGCAGCGGGCTCAGCCAGGTGACGTTTGCCACACAGACCTCAGGCCCATCCGGCGCCAAATAAGCGCTTCGCCAAAGCGTCTTAGCTTCATGTCCAACTCGTCCCTAGAGAGCGCCTTGGTGCGCGCCTGGAACGGTCGTGGCCTGCTGGCCTGTGCACTGTGGCCCTGGTCGCTGCTGTACCGCTTGTTGAGCAGCACGCGACGTGTGCTCTACCAACGTGGCTGGCGCCAAAGCTACAGGGCGCCGGTGCCGGTGATTGTGGTCGGCAATGTGGTGGCCGGGGGTTCGGGCAAAACGCCGGTGGTCATGGGCATCGTGCAACATCTGCGTGCCCAGGGCATAACCGTGGGTGTGGTATCGCGTGGCCATGGCCGGCAACTGCCCAAAGAAGGCACGGACTGCCGCGAGGTGACAGCTACCAGCCCGGTGGCCGAAGTCGGCGACGAGCCGGCCTTGATCCAACGCAGTTGCCAGGTCCCGGTGTTTGTTGCGCGGCGCCGCCCGGAAGCCGTGCGCGCCCTGCTGGCGGCCTATCCACTGACGCAAGTGATCGTTTGCGACGACGGGCTGCAGCACTACCCGCTGCAGCGCGACGTCGAGATCTGTGTGTTCGACAACCGTGGCGCGGGCAACGGCTGGTTGCTCCCCGCCGGCCCGCTGCGCGAAGCCTGGCCGCGCAAGGTCGACCTGATTCTGCACACCGGCTCGCAGCCCGCGTTCACCCAACCCGCTGGCTTTCGCGTGCAGCGTGCGCTCGCACCCTGCGCCCAGCGCGCCGATGGCAGCACTGTTGCGCTTGCAACGCTGCGCGGCCAGCCCGTCACCGCGCTGGCCGGCATTGGCCAGCCGCAGGCCTTTTTCCGCATGCTGGAGGCCGCAGGCCTTCAACTCAGCGCGCGCATCGCGCTGCCGGATCACTATGATTTTCAGAGCTGGCAGCGCTCACCCACCATGCCAGAGCCGTTGATTTGCACTGAAAAAGATGCCGTAAAATTATGGCAATACGAACCCACGGCCTTGGCCGTAGCGCTGCAACTGCAATTCGATACAAGCTTCTTCGCAGCGCTGGATGCCAGGCTAGCCCAACTAGGTTTGGGGCCGGTATCATCGAGCACTTTGTCTGCTGCCTGAGCGCTTCAACGGTGGGCTACTCCGACCCCGGCGCCCATCCCATTCACGCCGACCACAACACCCGTATGGATCCGAAACTTCTTGAACTGCTGGTCTGCCCCGTCACCAAAGGCCCGCTGCAATACGACCGCGAAAAGCAAGAGCTGACCTCGCGCAGTGCGCGCCTGGCCTACCCCGTGCGCGACGGCATTCCGGTGCTGCTGGAAAACGAAGCCCGCACCCTGAGCGACACCGAACTGGGACTCTGAGCCGTGGACTACACCGTACTCATTCCGGCACGTATGGCGTCCACCCGCCTGCCCAACAAACCCCTGGCCGCACTCGGCGATGTGCCCATGGTGGTGCGTGTGGCGCAGCGTGCACAAAAATCAAGCGCCAAACGCGTGGTGGTGGCGGGCGACAGCCCCGAGATCATCGCCGCCTGTGAGGCCCATGGTGTGCAAGCCATCCTCACGCGCCAAGACCACCCCTCCGGCAGCGACCGCCTGGCCGAAGCCTGCACGCTGCTCGGCCTGCCCGACGATGCTGTGATCGTCAACGTGCAAGGTGACGAACCACTGATCGTGCCGGCCCTGATCGACGAAGTCGCCGCCCTGCTGAGCACGCGCACCGATGTCAGCATGAGCACCGCCGCCCACGCCATAGACAACGTGGCCGAATACACCAACCCGAATGTGGTGAAGGTGGTGCTGGATGCACAACAACACGCGCTGTACTTCAGCCGCGCGCCCATCGCCTTCTGGCGCGACGGTGCCCAGGCCGCCGCGCAACCGGGTGGCTTGGCCAGCTTCAAGGCTTTGCCGCAGCTGACCCCGTTGCGCCACATTGGGGTCTACGGCTACCGGGCAGGCTTCTTGCGTCTGTTCCCTACATTGCCGGTGGCGCCCATAGAAACCTGCGAAGCGCTGGAACAACTGCGGGCCATGTGGCACGGTTATCGCATCGCGGTGCACGTCACCCGGCACATCCCTGGCCCTGGTGTAGACACACCGGAAGACCTGGCGAGAGTCCGCAAACTGTATTGAGCTTTGGCGCCAGGCGGCGCCACGGCGGATCTGGGGTGGGCGTATTGCCCAGGCGTAAGCCTCGTGCCGGTTTGCGCATGCTATCCTCGCCCCATGAAGCACTGCGGCATCCAGGGCCTATTCAAAGCCCAGGCCTTGTCAGCAGTGCCACGCGATTTTTAAAACTTCCGAGGATATCCATGAGACTGATTTTGTTGGGCGCGCCTGGCGCGGGCAAAGGTACGCAAGCAACATTCATCTGCCAAAAGTACGGCATCCCGCAGATTTCTACGGGCGACATGTTGCGTGCAGCCGTTAAGGCCGGCACCCCACTCGGTCAACAAGCCGAACAGATCATGAAGTCCGGCGGTTTGGTCAGCGACGATCTGATCATCAACCTCGTCAAAGAACGTTTGGCTCAGCCAGACTGCGCCAAGGGTTGCCTGTTTGACGGTTTCCCACGCACGCTGCCCCAGGCCGACGCCATGAAGGCCGCCGGCGTGAAGCTGGACTATGTGTTGGAGATCGATGTGCCGTTTGAAGCCATCATCGAACGCATGAGCGGCCGCCGCTCGCACGCGGCCTCGGGCCGCACCTACCACGTCAAGTTCAACCCACCCAAGGTGGAAGGCAAGGACGATGTGACCGGCGAACCGCTGATCCAGCGTGACGACGACAAGGAAGAAACCGTGCGCAAGCGCCTCGAGGTCTACAGCGCGCAAACCCGCCCGCTGGTCGACTACTACTCCAACTGGGCCAAGACTGACCCAGCCTCGGCTCCCAAGTACCGCGCCATCAGCGGCATGGGCTCGGTGGACGAAATCACCTCGCGCGCACTGCAAGCCCTGTCGGCCTGATCCGACTGGCTAAAGCCTAAGCCTTTGGCCACAAAAAGCCGCCAAGTCCCGTTGAGGGACTTGGCGGCTTTTTAATGTCTGCCCCATGGGCCGGCATGCGCTAGTCATCGATCGGCGCCAGCAAGGCCAACATCAAAGCCACGCGCGCTTTCACCGGGGACAGGCCGCCCGCTTCTGGCAGCGGCTGCACGGCTTGCCCGCCATCCTCCGCCCCCACCACAATGCGCCCGTTGGTGCAGCGCGTGGCGCGTACAACCGCCACACCTTTGGCCATGGCGGCACGCAGCGCAGCTTCCAAAGCGTGGTGCACCGAGCCGTTGCCCGTGGTGGCCACCACCAAGCCCCGCACCCCGTGTGCCAGCAGCGCATGCACCACGGCGCCACTGGTGCCGGCGTGGCTCAGCACAATCTCCACCTCAGGCCACTGGTTCACATCGGGTTGCAGATGTGCAAAGGCATCCGTCCTGGCGATGTGGTGCAAGGCAGCCTGTGCCAGCGCAGAGCCTTTGAACGGCAGGCTCTTCTTGAAGCGCTCGGGCAAGCCGTTACCCAATGGCCAGGCACGCAGGCGGCGTAACACCCCCTCCTCCACATAACCCAACGGGCCGGCATCACCCGAGCCAAACGCGTCGAGCCGGTAGGTGTGCACCTTCTGTACATCCAGCGCGCCGTGCACCGTGCCCGCGCAGACGGCGACCACACCACGCGCCCCAGGCGCCTTGGCCACGGCGACGGCATCAAACAGGTTTTGCGGGCCATCGGGCGCCACGGCGGTCGATGGGCGCATGGCACAGGTCAACACCACCGGTTTTTCCGGATCCAGCACGGCCTGCAGAAAGTAGGCGGTTTCCTCCAGGGTATCGGTGCCGTGGGTGATCACCACACCACACACCTCAGGCTGCGCCAGCCAATGCGCCACGCGCCAGGCCAGTTGCTGCCACACGGCATGGCTCATGTCCTTGCTATCGAGCTGCGCCACCTGTTCGGCCAGCAGCGTCACGCCCATTTGCTTCAAGCCGGGCACGGCGTCGAGCAGTTGCCCCACGCCAACCTGGGCGGCGGTGTAGCCCACGTTGTCGCCTGCGTTTGCCGCCGTGCCGGCAATCGTGCCACCGGTACCCAAAACCACCACCGTGCGCTGCCCAGACAACACATCGGCTGAAAACTTTTCTGCCATGACTTGCAATCCCTCAAAAACTGAATAAAAATACAGGTACTGGATATTCAAACAGCCAAATCAAATACCGCCTTGCTCTGGAGCGCCACATGGACCTGCCACAGTTTTCCGCCAAACTCACTGCCCGCCAGCAACAAATCCTTGAGCTGATCCAGACCGCCGTGGCACGCACCGGCGCGCCGCCTACACGCGCTGAAATCGCCGCCGAACTCGGCTTTCGCTCGGCCAATGCAGCTGAAGAACACCTTCAGGCACTGGCGCGCAAAGGCGTCATTGAGCTGGTGAGCGGCACGTCACGCGGCATCCGGCTCAAGAGCGACACCCTGCGCTCCATCAACGAGTCGCGTGGCAGTCACTTTGGTCACAGTCTCACCTTCCCCAACATGGCGCAACTCGCATTGCCCCTGATTGGCCGCGTGGCAGCAGGCTCCCCCATTCTGGCGCAAGAGCATGTGTCGCAAACCTACTATGTCGAAAGCAGTTTGTTTCAACACACGCCCGACTACCTGCTCAAAGTACGCGGCATGTCGATGCGCGACATCGGCATCATCGATGGTGACCTGCTGGCCGTGAAGTCGGCACGTGAAGCCCAAAACGGCCAAATCGTCGTGGCGCGCCTGGGCGACGACGTGACCGTGAAGCGCTTCCGCCGCACCAAAGACGTGATCGAGCTACTGCCCGAAAACCCCGACTATGAAACCATCGTGGTCGAGCCTGGCGAGCCATTTGAAATTGAAGGCTTGGCGGTCGGTCTGATCCGCAACACGCTGCTCAGTTAGCAGCGCCCCTCACTCCCCTTTCGCTTTTAACCCCCACGCCACAACGGGTGGCGGGCGTTGGGCTGCGCCTGTGCAGTCAACAACCCCGTTGCGGCGTGTCCTTTCAAATCCTGCCTGTGTTCACTACTCGCTTGAGGAGATTCACATGGGAATGGCATTGTTTTCACATTCGGTGGCGATGACGGGCTGGGCCAGCGCCTTGCATGGGCTCAAAGATTGGTTGGCCGCTGGCAAAAGCCAAGCACAGCGCCACACCCTGGCCACCGCAGCGTCGTACCGCGAATTGCAAGCCCCCACACGCAGCGCCTGCAGCACGCCCAACCGCGTGGCACGACCAGCGGCAGGTATTCAGCCATTTGCCCACGCCCCAGCGCGGGCCACACCCCGAGCGGCAGCACGCCCCTTGCGTGTGGTGCGCGTGATCGACACCGCCTCTGCCGCTGCCAGCGCCGGGCGCATGGTGATCTCGGGGCGCATGGCCGACGTCTGCGCCGAGCTCGACCGCCTGGCCGCAACGGAGGCCAACACCGGACCAACACTCGCCCAATGAGGTAACGGTTTGTCTAAATGACACGCTGCACGCGGTGCACGCCAACACTGTGCACGCGGCGCAATGCGAGCAACGGCGCCACATTTTGCAAATCGACTGGGCCAAAACACGCGACGCGCGAGCACAGCGGCACGGACTCCGAGGCACAATAGGCTTCCATGAATATTGTGATTCTGGACGACTACCAAGATGCGGTGCGCAAACTCAACTGTGCAGCCAAGCTGGAGCCCTATACCGCCAAGGTGTACACCAACACGGTCAAAGGTTTAGGGCAGTTGTCGGTCAGGCTAAAAGATGCCGACATCATCGTCCTGATCCGCGAACGCACCCATCTGAACCGCCAACTCATAGAGAAGTTGCCTAGGCTGCGGCTCATTGCGCAGACCGGTCGCATAGGCTCACACATAGACATCGAAGCTTGCTCGGAGCGCGGTGTTGCCGTGGCCGAGGGTGTGGGCTCGTCGATTGCTCCGGCGGAGCTGACATGGGCCTTGATCATGGCCGCCACGCGGCGCTTGCCCCAGTACATCGGCAACTTGAAACATGGCGCCTGGCAACAGTCGGGCATGAAAACCGCGTCCATGCCGCCCAATTTTGGCCTGGGCACGGCGCTCATGGGCCGCACCATCGGTATTTTTGGCTACGGCAAGATCGGCAAGCTGGTGAGCCAATACGCACGCGCGTTTGGCATGAACGTCGTGGTGTGGGGCAGCGAGGCTTCTCGCGAGCGGGCCTTGGCCGATGGTTTGGGCATTGCCATGAGCCGCGAAGCCTTTTTTGCAGAATCCGACATCGTATCGCTGCACCTGCGTCTGAACGATGCCACGCGCAACATCGTTACGCTGGAGGATTTGTCGCGCATGAAGCCAACCTCGCTGCTGGTCAACACTTCACGCGCTGAACTGGTGGAGCCCGATGCCTTGTTGGCTGGTTTGAACCGCGGCCGGCCTGGAATGGCCGCAGTCGATGTTTTTGAAAGCGAACCGATCTTGCAAGGGCACGCCTTGTTGCGCCTGGAAAACTGCATTTGCACCCCACACATTGGTTATGTGGAGCAGGACAGCTACGAGCTGTACTTCAACGCGGCATTCGACAACATTCTCAACTACATCCGTGGCACACCAACCAACATCGTGAACCCCGGCTCGCTCCAAGTGCGGCGTTGAAACCGGCAAAGGCGGTCAGGCGGCGCGGCCCGCGCCGCCTGACGCCGCCAGCCCCGGGCATGTCAGCCCTTGGTCTTGGAGCAACTCCAGGAAGCGGCCCAGCTCAGCGGGTGGTGTAGCCGCCGTTGGCAAAAATCGTCTGACCGGTGATCCACCAGCCTTCGGTCACCAAGAAGCGGATCAGCGGCGCGATGTCTTCGATGTCGGTCAGCCCCTTGTGTGAATAAGCCGACAAAGCCGCCGCCGACGCGTGGTAGGCCACGGCTTCCTTGGATTCCTGGCCGTAGAAAAACGGCGTGTCCATGGGGCCTGGGCCAACCGCGTTGACCGAGATGCCGCGCGCGCCAAACTCCTTGGACGCCGCACGTGTGTAGTGCTCCACCGCCGCTTTGCTGCCGGGGTAGATGGCGTAGCTGTCGGTATAGGCCGCCAGCAGCGAGCTGACGAGCGTGACGATGCTGCCGCCCTGGTTCATGGTGCGGCCGGCTTGCTGCATGAAGAAGAAGGCCGCCTTCGCATTGGCGTCAAAGCTCTTTTCGTAATCGGCCTCGGTCACCTGCAGAATCGGCTTCTTGATCACCACACCGGCGGTGTTGATGGCCACGTCCACACCGCCCAGGCGCTTCACGGTCTCGTCAAACAACTTGGTGTTGTTGTCCACCACGGCCAGGTCGCCCTGAAACGCAAATGCTTTTGCGCCTTTGGCTTCGAGCTCGGCAACCGTCTTTTCGGCCTCGGCCTTGGAGGCGTTGCTGTTGTAGTGCACGGCGACGCCCTTGACACCAGCGTCGACAAACTGGTGGGCAATCAATGCGCCAAGGTTTTTGCCGCCACCGGCGATCACGGCAACCTTGCCTTTAAGTGTGCGAGCTGACATGGGTTCTCCTTGAGTTTGTAAACGAATCCGCAGTTTATTGAGCGACTTATTAAAGATAAACACGCCACTTCAACCTAAACTAGTCAGAAAATCAGCCTAATAAAGCCTTTTAACCCGCCCCCTTCGCACCCGCAGGCCATGGACCGAATCGACCAACTCAGCATCTTCATGCGTGTGGCAGACACGGGCAGCTTTACCGAAGCCGCCCAGCAGTTGGATGTTCCACGCGCCAGCGTTTCCACCGCCGTGCAACAGTTGGAAACGCGGCTTGGTGTTCGGCTGTTACATCGCACCACGCGCCGCGTTGCCCTCACGCCAGACGGTCAAAATCTGCTCGACCGCGCACGCGAATTAGTCGCGGATATGGAAGAGATCGAGCAGCAATTTCATCCCGTGCGCGGCGCCGTTTCGGGACGGTTACATGTTGAGATGCCCAGCCGCATCGCCCGGCTTCTGGTGGCGCCTATGCTTCCGACGTTTTTTGCCGAATACCCGGCGATTGAGCTGGAGCTCGGCTCCAGCGACCGTGTGATCGACCTAGTGCAGGAGGCGGTCGACTGTGCGCTGCGGGTCGGCCCGCTGTCGAGCAGCAGCCTGGTGGCACGCCCCCTGGGCTTGCTGCAAATGGTGAACTGCGCCAGCCCGGCTTACCTGGCGCGCCACGGCACGCCGCAAGTACCGTCTGACCTGGGCAGCCATTGGGCGGTGAACTACGCCTCGCCCGCCAGCGGGCGCGTGGCGCCCTGGGAATGGCTTAGCGCCGCACACCAGGGTCAGCCCCAGCAACTGGCCATGAGCAGCCTGGTCACGGTGAACAACGCCGAAACCTATGTGGCCTGCGCCTTGGCCGGGCTAGGCCTGGTGCAGGTACCGCGGTATGACGTTCAGGCCCACTTGCAGGCCGGCGAACTGGTGGCAGTGATGCCGGAAGCCGTGGCCGCGCCCATGCCGGTGCACCTGCTCTACACCCATCGGCGACATTTGAGCGTGCGCATGCAGTGCTTCGCGCGTTGGCTGGAAGCGCTGCTGCGGCCACATTGCCTGGCAAGCTGAACAGAAAATTGGCAGTTCAGGCAGGGTGGACAAGCGGCTGCAGCTATATTTTTATGGCGGCTCGATCGCGCTGGGCGGCTCCACCTGCTGGCGCACAAATTCGATAAACCGCTGCAAGGTCGGATTGCTGTGTTGGTCTGTCCAGACCAAGCTGGTCTCGCAGCGCGGCACGGCCAGGCCCTGGCGCCCGGACAAGGCCCGGTACACCACACCCGGGCGCTGGAACTGGCGCACACTCTCCGGCACCCAGGCCACCCCCAGTCCCGCAGACACCAGGTTGACGATGGTCTGCATCTGAATGGCTTCCTGCGCCACCTGTGGCGAACGCCCCGCGCCGTGGTACAGCGCAAAGATGGCATCGAACAACGAAGGCACGATGTGCCGCGGAAAAATCACCAAGGGTTCGCCCAGCACGGCCGCCAAGCTGAGCCGGCCTTGGGTCGCCAAAGGGTGATGCTCGGGCAGCGCCAGCACCAGCGGCTCGTGCGCCACCGCGCAGCGCTGCAAACCCGCAGGCGCAAAGCCGGCGGCATGCAACATAAAACCGGAATCGATCTCGTCGCGCGCAAAGGCCTGCAATTGCACGTCGCCCGTGGCCTCCATCAGCTCCACCCGCACCTGGGCAAACTGCTCCCGGAAGCCACGCAACCACTTGGGCAACTGCGCAAAGCCCACGGTGGAGACGAATGCCAGCCGCAAGCGCCCCAGGGCGCCTCCGGCCGCAGCGCGCGCGTGGGCCGGCAAGACGCGGGCGCGCGCCAGCAACTCCAGCACTTCGGGCAACAGCGCCTGGCCCGCCGCACTGAGTTGCACACTGCGCTTGGTGCGCTCGAACAGGCGCACGCCCAACTGACGCTCGAGTTGCGCAATGGCCTGGGTCAGCGGCGGCTGTGTCATGTGCAGACGTTCGGCGGCGCGGCCGAAGTGCAATTCCTCGGCCAAGGTGGCGAACTGGCGCCAGACACGCAGCTCAATCCAGGGATCATTCTTCATATACCAAATGAATTAATAGGCCTTGAAAAATAGATTGGAAACCTATTTTGACTCGGCGCATACTTCGGTCTGCCAAAAACCGGCTGTGACACACGTTTTCAGAGACAAATTTAGAAGCCAAGGCCGGTTAAAAAATCATCCCCACGAAAGCTCGACATGGAAACCAAGACCATCCAGATCAACCGCCGCAGCGCCAACATCACCGAAGGCAAAAGCCGCGCGCCCAACCGCTCCATGTACTACGCCATGGGCTATGAAGAGAACGACTTCAAGAAGCCCATGGTTGGCGTGGCCAACGGCCACAGCACCATCACCCCTTGCAACTCCGGCCTGCAAAAGCTGGCCGATGCGGCAATTGCCGGCATCGAAGAAGCCGGCGGTAATGCACAGGTGTTCGGCACGCCCACCATCTCCGACGGCATGGCCATGGGCACCGAAGGCATGAAGTATTCGCTGGTGAGCCGCGAAGTGATTTCCGACTGTATTGAAACCTGCGTCGGCGGCCAGTGGATGGACGGCGTGCTGGTGGTTGGCGGCTGCGACAAAAACATGCCCGGCGGCATGATGGGCATGTTGCGCGCCAACGTGCCGGCGATCTACGTCTACGGCGGCACGATTCTGCCCGGCAAGTACAAGGGCCAAGACCTGAACATCGTCAGCGTATTTGAAGCCGTGGGCCAGAACGCCGCCGGCAATATGAGCGACGAAGACCTGCTGGAGATCGAGAAGCGCGCCATCCCCGGCACCGGCTCGTGTGGCGGCATGTATACGGCCAACACCATGTCCAGCGCCTTCGAGGCCCTGGGCATGAGCCTGCCCTACTCGTCCACTATGGCCAACCCACATGACGAGAAGCAAAACTCGGCCAAGGAATCGGCCAAGGTGCTGATCCAGGCCATCAAGAACGACTTGAAGCCACGCGACATCGTCACCAAGAAAGCGATCGAAAACGCCGTCGCCGTGATCATGGCCACAGGCGGCTCCACCAACGCCGTGTTGCACTTCCTGGCCATCGCCCACACCGCGGGTGTGGAGTGGACCATCGACGACTTCGAACGCATGCGCAAGAAGGTGCCAGTGATCTGCGATCTGAAGCCCAGCGGCCGCTTCCTGGCGGTGGACCTGCACCAGGCCGGCGGCATTCCGCAAGTGATGAAGGTGCTGCTCAATGCCGGCCTGCTGCACGGCGACTGCATCACCATCTCCGGCCAGACCATTGCCGAAGTGTTGAAGGACGTGCCCGATGTGCCGCCCAACCAGGAAGTCATCCGCACCATCGCAAAGCCCATGTACGAACAAGGCCACCTGGCCATTCTGAAGGGCAATCTGTCGCCTGAAGGCGCCGTGGCCAAGATCACCGGCCTGAAAAACCCCGTGATCACCGGCCCTGCGCGCGTGTTCGACGACGAGCAGTCCGCCCTCAAGGCCATTCTGGACGGCAAGATCGTCGCCGGCGACGTGATGGTGCTGCGTTACCTGGGCCCCAAGGGCGGCCCCGGCATGCCGGAAATGCTGGCGCCCACGGGCGCGCTGATTGGCGCCGGCCTGGGCGAAAGCGTGGGCCTGATCACCGACGGCCGTTTCTCCGGCGGCACCTGGGGCATGGTGGTCGGCCACGTGGCGCCCGAAGCCGCGGCTGGCGGCAACATCGCGTTCATCCATGAAGGCGACTCCATCACCATAGACGCGCTGCAACTGAAGCTGGAACTCAACGTGCCAGAAGCCGAACTGGCCAAGCGCCGCGAAGGCTGGACACCACCCAAGCCGCGCTACACGCGCGGCGTGCAAGCCAAGTTTGCGTTCAACGCCTCCAGCGCCAGCAAGGGCGCGGTGTTGGACGACTACGCCGACTGCTGATCCGGTAGCGCATTCCTCAAAAGCCCAGCGCCTCGCGGTGCTGGGCTTTTTTATGGGCGGCACCGCAAACCTCGGCAACACACCACAAGAGTCTCTCGACAAATTTGAGCTGCCACAGCGGCGATGATCACCCCATGCAGAACAAACCTCTTTTAGGCTCCTTGATGGTGCTGGGCGCCGCCATGTTGTGGGGCACCACCGGCACCGCACAAAGCCTGGCGCCGGTACAACTCTCGGCTTACTGGGTGGGCGCACTGCGCCTGGTCATGGCCTCGGTCTTTTTTATTGGCTACGTGTTCATCACCCAACCACGCGGCCTGCTCGGGGACGATCTGCGCCGCCTGCCGCTGCGCTGGGTGCTGGCCTCCGGTGTATTTGTGGCGCTCTACAACCTGAGCTTTTTTGCGGGTGTGCGCGCAAGCGGTGTGGCTGTGGGCACGGCCATCGCCATCGGCAGCGGCCCGTTGTGGGCGGGCTTGCTGCAGTGGCTGGTGGCGCGGCAGGCGCCGCGCCCGGTATGGTGGCTAGGCACGCTGCTGGCCGTGGCCGGCGGCGCATGTATGGCGCTGGCGGGCAACACCGACCAACCGGTCAATGCACGCGGCGTGGCGCTGTGCCTGTGCGCCGGTTTTTCGTATGCCGCCTATGCACTCATCAACCAGCGCCTGGTGCAAAAAGCAGCGCCGTCTACCGTCACACTCTTGGTGTTTGGCACTGCCGCCCTGTTCGCCGTGCCGGCGGCGCTCGCCTGGGCCGATAGTTTTGTGATTTCGGCCAGCGGTTGGTGGGTTGTGGGCTATCTTGGCCTGGTCGCCACGGGCCTGGCCTACCTGCTGTTCAGCAGCGCGCTGCGCTATATCAGCGGCGCCACCAGCGTCACACTGGCCTTGGCCGAACCGCTGACCGCCTTTTTGCTGGCGATTGTGGTGGTGCGTGAACAGCCACCAGCCGGCGCGTTCCTGGGCCTGGGCCTGGTGCTGCTGGGCCTGGCCGTGGTGATCTGGGTGGAGATGAAGTCACCTGCCGCGCGCAGCATGCAAGGCAAGGCAGCTTCAGCCGCTGCTTAAAAGCGGCTCACAGGTCTTACGCGCGGGCCGCGTCTGCCGGGCCGCTGCGTGTCTTGCCCGCACGGGCTTCCACCGCCTCGCGCAGATGGGGCAACAAGCCAATGGCGAACAGCGCCTCGGCCACGACAAACAGCGGGCCTATGATCAGCCCCATCAGGTCGTCCATGAACGCCGGTTTGCGGCCTTCCCAGAAGTGGCCAACAAACTGGAACACCCAGCCGACCACAAAGCAGCCAATGCCGATCGACAACCAGGTGCTGGTGCTGTGTGTGCCCGCCCAGGCGCCAAACCAGACCGACAAAGCCAGCAGTGCGGCCATCAGCAAACCAAAGCGCACATTCAGCCGCAGGTAATAAGCGGCAGACGCCAAGGCCACCACCACCGCCATCGACACGCTGGCCCCACCCACAGTGAACACCGGCCGCGACAGCAGTGTGGTGATGCCCAACACGATCAACGGTATGCCAATGAAATGTGTGGCGATATTGCGCCGGTCGCGGTGGTAGGCGGCGTATTGCGAGAGTTGATCTTCCAGCGTTTTCATGGGCTTGTCTCCTTGCATTGTTTTGTAGTGCCCGCATCATCCAACTTTCAGGCCATGGCGGGTGTCACCTTGTGGTCAAGCCGCGAGGCACTGGGCGGGTGGCCGATGATGCGTTTGAAGGCGCGGCTGAACGAGGCTTCGGAGTCGTAGCCCAGGCGATCGGCGGCCACGGCGATGCGCATGCCGTCGTTGGCGATCCACAACCTGGCCTGGAACATCTTCACCTTGGCCACGTATTTGGCCGGGCTCTCACCCATGGTGCGCGTGAAGGCCTCGGCAAAACTGGAACGCGAAGACCCCATCACGTCGGCCAGCACGGGCACACTCCAGTCGCGCTCGGGATCGGCGTGGATGGCGGCAATCACCTTGCCAATTTTGGGACAGCGCACGGCCGCAATCCAGCCCGTGGAATCGCTGCAGCCACACTCCACCCAGGTGCGGATGATGCTGGCGGCCAACACATCGGCCAGCCGCGCCATGATGCCGCAGGCGCCGATGCGGTCCAGCGCCACCTCACGCTCCATCGCTTCCAGCAGCGCGGGCACGGTCGGGTCGCGCTGGGCCAACTCCCCGGCGAGCATCACCTCGGGCATCATGGTGACCAGCGGGTGCAAGGGGTCAAGATTGAAGCGCAGCGAGCCGCAGAACATCACGTCAGCCGGCGCGTCTGACGCCGCAGTGGTGACGGATGCGGCCGTCGTCGAACCGACGGCATCACCGCCCACCAGGTAAATGTTTTCCGATACCGGCACACGCTTGAGCAAGCTGATGTCTATCGCTGGCACATCAGGAGCACTCGCCAGGATGTGAAAGCTGCCGCGCGGCAACAACACCGCATCACCGGGGTTCAGCCGCTTCCAGTCGGTGGTCGGGGTGTACAGCCAGCAACCGCCCGTGGCCACAAAATGGAAACGCGCCGAACGCTGCGGCGCAAACGCCACCGCCCAGGGTGCACGCATCACACAGCGGCCGTACTCCACGCCGTCCAGGCGCAGGCCCAGCAGGATTTGCGTGAGGGTGTCGCGCCGGTCTACGGCCTCGCGCGAGCCCAGATCTTCAGATTTGGACAAAAAGTCAAGCATTGGAGAGATTCCGGCATTCAAACACCGAGATCTTAATCCTAAGCTTGCCACTCAGCTCACCATAAGGAATCTCCGTGCCTTCCACCAACTGCAGCGCCTGCCTCGACGCGCCCCACGTGCCACCAGTACCACTTGCCCCACTTGCCCCACTCCAGCCCACGGCGCAGGCCGAAGCCCGCTGGCCCGCCGTGGCCTCACTCGCACTGGGCGTATTTGGCTTGGTCACCGCCGAATTTTTGCCCGCCAGCCTGCTCACGGCCATGGCTGGCGACCTGCACATCACCGACGGCGCGGCTGGCCAGGCGGTCACGGCCACGGCCCTGGTGGGAGCGGTGGCAGCACCGTCCATCCCGTTGCTGACACGCCGCCTCGATCGCAGGCTGGTGATGCTGGCCCTCACCGTGTTGTTGATCCTGTCAAATGTCATTGCCGCCACAGCCAACAGCCTGGCTGTGCTGCTGGTGGCGCGTGTGATGCTGGGCATAGCCCTGGGTGGTTTTTGGTCGATGTCGGCAGCACTGGCCATGCGCCTGGTGCCCGAGGCGCTGTTCGCCCGCGCCATGTCGCTGATCCTCACCGGGGTATCGGTGGCCACGGTGTGTGCCGCCCCCGTAGGTGCATGGATGGGTGACCTGTGGGGCTGGCGTAGCGCCTTTGTTGCCGCCGGTGTGGTGAGTGTGTTCACACTCGCCGTACAGTTCTTCACCCTGCCCGCCCTGCCGCCGCGCGACAACCCGAATCTGCGCGTGCTCGGTGAACTGCTCACACGCCCACCTGTGCGTGTGGCGCTGCTGGCAGTGCTGCTGGTCATCTCGGGCCACTTTGCGGGCTTCACCTACATCCGTCCGCTGATGGAGCAGGTCACCCATTTGTCCGTCAGCACCATCACCGCGGTGTTACTGGGATATGGCATTGGCGGCTTCTTTGGCAACTTTGCCGGCGGCTGGATCGCCGGGCGCAGCGAACGCCACGCCATTGTGTTTGGTGGTGTGTTGATCGCCGTGCTGGCCGCCAGCCTGTTGGTCGGTGGCAGCTCGATCTGGGTCACCGCCATCGCCATCCCGCTGTGGGGTTTTGCGTTTGGCGCCTTCCCCGTGGGCTTTCAAACCTGGATTGTGCGCGCCGCGCCCGACCAGGCCGAAGGCGCCGGTGGTTTGCTGGTGGCGGCGTTCCAGATCGCCATCGCCAGCGGCGCCATAGGCGGCGGTCTGTTGGTCGACCACATTGGCGCCTTGGGCGGCCCGGCCTTTGCAGTCGCCGCACTCACGCTGGGCACACTGCTGACACTGCGCTACGGTCCACGCCCGGCACGCGCCTGAGCCACAGCCCAACCCCACACAGAGGCGTCTCATGAAAGTTGCCAACGTCAACCGTCGCATCACTCTGGCCCGCCATCCCCAGGGCTTGCCTGCCGAACAGGACTTTCAGCTGGAAGTGCAGCCGGTCCCGGCGCCCGGCAAGGGCCAGGTGCTGCTGCGCACCCTCTGCCTTTCGCTGGACCCGTATATGCGCAATCTGATGGAGCCCACCGGCCCGGGTTATGCGCCGCCAGTGCCACTGGGTGCGCCCATGGTCGGTGGCACGGTCAGCCGCGTCGTCGCCTCGCAGCACCCTGGCTTCCAGGCGGGTGAATTGGTGCTGGCCCATGCCGGTTGGCAAGACTACGCCGTCTCCGATGGCGCCGACCTGCTGCCGCTGGGCGATATGAAGCAGCCTTCCTGGGCGCTGGGCGGCCTGGGCATGCCCGGCTTCACGGCCTACGTCGGCCTGCTGGACATAGGCCAGCCCGCTCCCGGTGAAACCGTGGTGGTGGCCGCTGCCACCGGCGCGGTGGGCGCGGTGGTCGGGCAACTCGCCAAACTCAAGGGCGCGTATGTGGTGGGCATCGCCGGTGGCGCCGACAAATGCCGTTACGCGGTGGCAGAACTGGGTTTTGATGCCTGCATCAACCGCCAGGCAGCAGACTTTGCCGAGCAGCTGGCGCAGGCCTGCCCGAATGGCATCGATGTGTATTTTGAGAACGTCGGTGGTGCGGTGTTCAACGCGGTTTTGCCGCTACTCAACGTCGCAGCACGTGTGCCGGTCTGCGGCTTCATCGCACACTACAACGACGCTGCCCCGGCCCCCGGCCCTGACCGCCTGCCGCAGTTGGTCGCCACGCTGCTGCAAAAACGCATTCGCATGCAGGGCTTCATCATCCTCGACCACTACGCCACACGCTTCGACGACTTTCGCCGCCACATGGGCCAATGGGTGGCGGATGGCCGTGTGAAGCTGCGCGAAGATGTGGTGGACGGACTGGAAAACGCGCCCGCCGCGTTCCGGGGTCTGCTCGAAGGAAAAAACTTCGGCAAGCTGGTGGTGCGGGTGGCTTAGGGCCTGTTCATCATCTATTGCGGCCCCCAATAAGCACCGGGGCGGTAGTTGCCAAAGTACCAAAGATGGCCTTCGGGGTCGCGCACCATGTAGCCACGCGCGCCGTATTCTTCGGTTTGCAAAGGCCGCACCACTTCGGCACCGGCCGCCAGGGCCACGGCGCTGTGTGTGTCCGGGTCGTCAACAAACAAACTCAAGACCTGGCTCACACCGCCCAGCTTGCGCGGGCTGAAGCTGCGGAACTCTGCCTTGGGCGAACTCACCATCACCACACTGCTGCCCAGGCTCAGCTCGGAATGTTCCACCCGATCACCCTCTCCCGGCACGACAAAACGCTGGCTAAAACCAAAGGCGCGGCATAACCAGGCCATGGCGGCGGGCGCATCGTCATAGGTCAGGCTGGGGTAGAGATCAGAGGGTGTGATCGACGGGGGCGCGCTGGGCATGGCGGTTCTCCTGCTGGCAGCCAAAACGCGCAATATGGCACACATCGCGGCAGGCACAAAACCAGTGAAAACCTATGTCGCGGCCAGTGTGATCGCGCCCCCGTCACACCACGTTCAGCTCCAGTACCGGCCGCCCCTGCAGCACCCGCTGCCAGCCAAACACCGACAGATCCAGCGTGCGGTAGCCGCCAAACGTGACCAGCTCACTCAGCGCGCGCCCGACGGCCGGCGACTGTTGCAGGCCGTGGCCGCTGAAGCCGTTGGCAAACAGCAGGTTGTCGAGGTCGGGGTGGGCGCCGATGATGAGGTTGTGGTCCAGGGTGTTGACGTCGTAGTGCCCGGCCCAGGCGTGTTGCACACGCAGCGCCTCAAAGCCCGGCACGCGGGCGGCCAGCAAGGGCCACAACAACTCGTCGAACAAGGCGTGTTGCACATCGAAGTCGAAACATTCCGGGTCTTGGTCCGCCGGCGGCGCTATACCGCAGATGAAACCCTGGCCTTCGGGGCGGAAATAGGCACCGCTGGGGTCTATGACCATGGGGCAGCCGGGCGCGATCTCGGGGCTGGTGACAAAGAACACGCTGCGTTTGCGTGACTCGATGGGAAGACTTGAAATGCCAGCGGCACGCGCCAGAGCCGGCGCACCGGTGCCGGCGGCGTTGATCAGCGTGCCACAGGCCAGGACCTCACCGCTGGCCAGGCGCACACCACTCACGCGCCGCCCCTGGCGCTGCACACCAACCACCTGCGCCTGGCGGTAGCTGGCGCCCAGGGCGATGGCTTTGCGGCGCAGCGCCTGCATCAAGGCATAGGCGTCCAGCCAGCCTTCGCCGCTTTGGCCAAACGCCCCCGCAGCCAGGTCGCCGGTGTGCAGCCACGGCCAGCGGGCGCTGATTTGTGACGGCGAGAGTTGTGCGATATCGGCGCCCAGGCTTTGCTGCAAGGCCTGGTTGGCCTGCAGCACCGCCTGCCCTGAAGGGGTGGCCAAAAACAGATAACCGGCTTCGGCAAAAGCCACATCGGGCCTGTGCCCGTCGACCGCCAGCGTGTCGCCCAGGCCGCGCAAAAACGCCGTGCCGAACAGCGACATTCGTACGTTTTCAGCCGTGGAGAACTGATGCCGTATGGACGCCGCCGAGCGTGCCGTGGCGCAGTGGGCATAACTGAAGTCTTGCTCCAGCACCAGCACCGAACCCTGGAACGCCGGCTCTGCGGCCAGAAAGTACGCTGCGGCACTTCCTACGGCGGCACCGCCGACAATCACCACATCAAACTGCTGCATCTCATGGCTTTAAGTCAAAAGTGCCTCTGGCGCCCACTTCATCAGCGACAGTCGCTACAAAATAAGGAGTGCGCGAAAGTCGTTCACATTGGTGTGTGTCGGCCCGCTGACCACCAAGTCACCCAGCCCGGCGAAGTAGCCATAGGCGTCGTTGCGCGCCAAATGCTGGTCTATGTTCTGGCCCAGTACTGCGGCGCGCGCCAGCGTGTCCGGCGCCACCCAGGCGCCGGCGTTGTCTTCCACACCGTCAATGCCATCGGTATCGGCCGCCAAGGCAAACACCCCGGGTTGGCCTTGCAGCGCCTGTGCCAGCCCCAGGCAGAACTCGCCCGCACGCCCGCCACGTCCGCGTGGCGTGCCCTGGGCTTGGGCTTTCACCGTGACCGTGGTTTCGCCGCCGCTGAGCAGTACACAAGGGCGCGGCCAGGCGCCCTTGTCCAGGGCGACGGCGCGCGCCAAGGCCGCATGCACCTTGCCCACCTCGCGCGACTCACCTTCGATCTCGTCGCTGAGCACATAGGCAGGTAAACCGACGGCCCGCGCGGCTTCGGCAGCAGCTTGCAGTGACTGCTGGGGCGTGGCGATGAGGTGCACGGCCTGGCCTTGGAACACCGCCGCGTCGGGCTTAGGTGTTTCAAGTTCGCCACTGCGCAACGCGGCGGCCACGGCTTGGGGCAACGCAATGTTGTAGCGCGCCAGAATCGCCAAGGCATCGGCGCAGGTGCTGGTATCGGGCACGGTGGGGCCGCTGGCAATCACCGAGACGTCGTCACCCGGCACGTCGCTGATGGTCAGCGTGACCACTTGCGCCGCCCCACACGCCGCGGCCAGCCGCCCGCCCTTGATGCGCGAAAGGTGTTTGCGCACGCAGTTCATCTCCACGATGTTGGCGCCGCTGTGCAACAGCTCGCGGTTGATGCGTTGTTTGTCGGCCAGCAACAAACCGTCTGCCGGCAAGGTGAGCAGCGACGAGCCACCACCCGAGATCAAACACAGCACCAGGTCGTCGGCCGTGAGGCCTTGCGTGAGCGCCAGAATGCGTTCGGCCGCCGCCAGCCCTGCGGCATCGGGCACCGGGTGAGCCGCTTCCACCACCTCGATACGCGAAGGCAACCCTTCGGGGCGTGGTGGTGTGTGGCCGTAGCGCGTGACCACCAGCCCGCTCAGCGGCGCATCGGCCGGCCATAACGCCTCGACCGCTTGCGCCATGGCGCCACCGGCTTTGCCGGCGCCCAACACCAGGGTGCGGCCACGCGGGGGCGGAGGCAAAAATGCGGCGGTATTGCGCAGCGGCAGCGCGCGTTGCACGGCCACGTTGAACAGGTGTTCGAGAAAGGCGCGGGGTTGCGCCTTGGGGTCGGGGATTGAGGTGGCGTGATCGTTTGTGGTCATTCGGGCGTGGTCTCCTGCGCGTATTTTGCCGTGCGCCGTGCCGACCGAGACACGATATTCAATCGCTGTTCACACACTCAAGGTAATGGCAACAACCGGCCTTCGCTGGTAGACGGCGCCGCCACCTTCAAGACACGCGCCAGGGTGGGCGCAATGTCCACCACCTCCACACGTTGCTCCACCTTGCCGGGCTTCACCCAGGTGGGCCCCCAGGTGAGGATGGGCACGTGGGTGTCGTAGGGGTGCGGCGATCCATGGGTGGCGACCGAGTTGCCAAACATCCAATACGGCTTGACCGCAAACTGCACGTCGCCCGACACATTGTTATTCCAGCTGCGTTCCATCGCGTCGAAAAACGGCGCGCCGGCGCGGCTGCGCGACGACAGCTCTTGCCGGGTGTAGGCCTGGGCAATGCCGGGCTGGGCCAGCACAGCCGTGCGCGCGGCATCCGCCACGGCATCGAAGTTGAGGCCACGCGCGGCAATCAGCTTGCGGTCCAGAACCAGGGCCGATGCCGACAAAAACGCCACCAACTTGGGCGCGCCAAACTTCGCCTCCAAGGGCGCATTCACCTCGGCCAGCAGCTTGCTGCCCGAGATGCGGCCGGCCGATTTGCCTTCCGAGGCGCTGAGCTCGGGGGCGGGCATGAAGCCATGGTCGGCGGTCAACACCACCAGGTAGCGGTCGCGGCCCACGGTGCTGTCCAGATGCTGGAAGAAGGCCTGCAGCATCCGGTCGAGTTGCAGAAAGTGGTCGTGCGACAGGCGCGACTCGGCGCTGTACGCATGGTTCACGTAGTCATGGCCCGAGAGGCTGATGCTGATGATGTCGGGCGTGGCGTCGTCACGGCCCAGTTGCTCACCGTCGATGGCCGCACGCGCGAAGTCCAGCGACAGTTGGTCGGCAAACGGGCTGCGCAGCAGCGCACGGTAGAACTCGGCATTCGGGGCTGTGGCCCCGGCTTTGCCCATGCGCATAGGCAAGGCGCCACCGTTGGGGCCGAACCACGGCTGGTTGTCGGGAATGGAGCGCGCGTACGCGGCCTCGGGCAGCAGCGGCTTCCAGTCGGTCTGGAAATAACGGTCTGCGGGACGGGCGTTGTTGAAGGCATCGACCCACGCCGGATGCTTGGGCATGTAGAAGCTGCTCGACGCAAACTGCCCGGTGTCGCCCATGTACATATAAGCCGTGCCGGTTTTGCCCGCCGGCAGGATAGCGCCCCGGTCTTTGCCCGAAATACCAATCACCTTGCTGCCCGGATGCGCCTGGCGCAGCATATCGCCCACCGTTTGAACCTGCAGATTCTTCGGACTGGTGCCGTCCAGTGGCTTGGTGCTGTTGCCTATGTATTGCGCCGCAATGTCGCCCGTGCAATACACCTCGGCCCCGGTGTTCACGTCGCGCCAATCGTTGCCTATGATGCCGCTGCGGTGCGGGTAAGCGCCGCTGAGCATGGTGGCGTGGCCCGCCGCCGTCACCGTGAAGGCGTGGCCGTAGTGCGCCTCGGAAAACCAGGCGCCACGCTCGAGAAAGCGCGCAAAACCGTCGGGCGCCAACTGGTCACGGTAGGCGGTGACCTGGCGCATCGGCAGGCCGTCCACGGCCATGAAAACCACCAGGCGTGGGGCCGGTGCGCTGGATGCCACACTGCCCTGCCCCGCATCTTGCGGCGCACTGGTACAGGCCAGCAATACCGGGATCAGCAGCAGCGCGAAGCCGGGTTTCAAGAGCCGTGTGACATGACGGCGGGAAGCTTGGCGCAGTTTGGGTTGTATAGGCATGGCTGCAACGTTAAAACCAAAGTCTGCACCACACCTCAGGAGATGCCCTGCTGTCAACAACAAGCAACGTTGCAAAACCACCGAAAGGGCGTTCGGCAGGTACGGTCAGGATGGCTGGCCACGCCCATGGTCGGTCCTGCCAGAAACCCCATCAAATTTTGTTACTGCGGCCAGCAGCACCGGCACAAGTCTCGATAATCGGCGCATCTGGCCTTTGCCCGTCATCCTCGGTTCAACAGGAGTACCCATGCCCGAACTCGCCGCCCTGTTGGGCATCATCGCCGCGCTGTCTGTGGGCACCATCAGCCCCGGCCCTAGCTTCGTGATGGTGGCGCGCACGGCGGTGTCGGCGTCGCGTGCCGAAGCTTTGGCTGCGGCCTTGGGCATGGGGCTGGGCGGCGTGCTGTTTGCTGTTCTAGCCTTGCTGGGTTTGCAGGGCGTATTGTTGGCAGTGCCTTCGCTGTACCTTGTCTTGAAGCTGGCTGGCGGCTTGTACCTGGCGTATCTGGGTTGGCGCATCTGGTTGTCTGCAACACAGCCGTTGGTGATCACAAGCGCCGCGTCCGGCGACACAAACACGGGCCCGAGCAACAGCCTGGGCCGCGCTTTGACGCTGGGTTTGACCACCCAAATCAGCAACCCCAAAACAGCCATCGTCTACGCCAGCGTGTTTGCGGCCTTCATGCCCGCCGTGCATTCGCTGGGCTTCAGCCTGGCTGTGGCCGCCTGTGTGTTGGTGATAGAGGCTGGCTGGTACGCGGTGGTGGCCACCGCCCTGTCGTCGCACGGGCCGCGCAACACTTATCTGCGCTATAAATCCTGGCTGGACCGGATGGCCGGTGGCGTGATGATCGCCCTGGGGCTGAAATTGGTGGCGTCGGCACGCAGCTAAACCACGTTCGATCGATTCAGAAATTCAACCATGTCCACCCTGCTCATACACAACGCCCACTGCGTCGCCACCTTTGACCACGCCGACCCCTCGCAAGCCAGCGAGTTGCGCGACGCGTCGATCTTCATCCGCGACCATCGCATCGAGGCCATTGGCCCGGCCGCCGACCTGCCGCCAACCGCCGATGAGGTGATAGACGCGCGCGGCCACCTGGTCACCCCTGGGCTGGTGAACACACACCACCACATGTACCAGTCGCTCACGCGGGCGATTCCGGCAGTGCAGAACGCCGAGCTGTTTTCCTGGCTGCGCGGGCTCTATCCGATCTGGGCCGGGCTGACGCCCGAGATGGTGCACGTGTCCACCCAGGTGGCCATGGCCGAGTTGCTGATGAGCGGCTGCACCACCAGCAGCGACCACCTCTACATCTATCCCAACGGCGTGCGCCTGGACGACAGCATAGAAGCCGCGCAGCAGATCGGCATGCGGTTTGTGGCCACACGCGGCAGCATGAGTGTGGGGCAAAGCCAGGGCGGGCTGCCGCCCGACCGCGTGGTCGAGAAAGACGACTTCATCCTCAAGGACACGCAGCGTTTGATCGAGCGTTACCACGATGCCAGCTTTGGAGCCATGGTCAACGTGGCGGTGGCGCCGTGTTCGCCGTTTTCGGTCAGCCGCGATCTGATGCGTGAATCCGCACGGCTGGCGCGGCAATACGGCGTGCGCCTGCACACCCACCTGGCCGAAAACGACCACGACATCGCCTACTCGCGCGAGAAGTTCAACTGCACACCGGCGCAGTACGCGCAAGACCTGGGCTGGCTGGGCCACGACGTGTGGCACGCCCACAGCGTCAAGCTCGACGACGAAGGCATCAGCTTGTTTGCCGCCACACGCACTGGTGTGGCACATTGCCCCTGCAGCAATATGCGCCTGGCCAGCGGCATCGCACCCATCCGCAAAATGCTCAACGCCGGCGTGCCGGTGGGCCTGGGGGTGGACGGCTGCGCCAGCAATGACGGCGCACACATGGTGGGCGAAGCGCGGCAAGCGCTGTTGCTGGCCCGTGTGGGGCGGGCGCTGGAACCGTTTGGCTGCGACCACGGCCCTTCCGAGATGACGGCGCGCGACGCCTTGGCCTTGGCTACGCGCGGTGGCGCCGAAGTTTTAGGCCGCACCGACATCGGCCACCTGGCCGTGGGGCAATGCGCGGATCTGGCGATGTTCGATTTGGATACGCTGGGTTTTGCCGGCGGCGCGGTACACGATCCCATTGGCAGCCTGTTGCTGTGTGCCAGCCCGCAGGCCGCCTACACCGTGGTCAACGGGCGGGTGGTGGTGCGCGAAGGCCGCCTGGCCACATTGGAACTCGCGCCCCTGGTACAGCGGCACAACGCGCTGGCGCAGCAGTTGGCACAAGCGGCGCGAACCGTTTGACCGCAAAAACCTAAATAAAAGATAGCAGCTCTCGCATACCGGGAGCGCCTTGGAAGCCATTTTCAAGCGCAACATGGCCCACCAGACCAAAGCGTTTGAATGGCTGCGGTCTAGAGGGTGATGCGGGAGCAGGATTTCAAAAACCTCGGCGGGAGACCCTGCCTGAGGGGGATGCCCGGCCTGCGCAGACCGGGCCATCCAAAGGCTGACCGTAGACGGTCAACCGGGCTCAGTGCGGTGCGCTGGGCTGGCGAGGAGGTGCCGGACGGCGGGTCGGAGGACCGGAGCGCTTGTCGTCGGCACGAACAATCTTGTAATCACCTAGGGCGTTCATTTTCATTCCTTGAAGTCGCGAATCCCGGGGGTCTGAGCCCCTCGGGTAGATCCACAACGTACCAAGTCGCGCATCGGTTGACGTCGAATGCAACCGTGGATTACATCTTTTTCACCAGGGAAAACCCTAGGTTTCTAATGAAACCTGCCGGCGCCGGCAGGTCAGGCGGCGGCGGGCTTGTTGCTTTGCCGCGCCAGATGCACCTGGTGCAGGGTGATTTTGCGCACCTCGGACTGGCTGGTCTCTATGTGTGCGCGCAGCAGCATGGCGGCCTGGTCGCCACGTTTGTGCTGCACCGCCCGCAGGATATGGGCGTGTTCTTCGTAGGTGGCGGCGATACGCGCCTGCTGGGTGAAGTCGAGCCGGCGGATGATGCGTATGCGCTCGCTCACGTCACGGTGCACCCGCGCCATCTCGGCGTTGCCTGCTGCAGCCACGATGGCGCAGTGGAAGTTTTCGTCCCACTCGGCCACCTGCGCCATGTCCGTGCTGCGTTGGTCCAACGGCACCAGCCAGATCTCGGCCAGCGCGGCCAGCACCTCATGCTGAACCCCCACCCCGTCTTCACACAGGCGGCGTACGGCGGTGGTTTCCAGCACCATGCGCAGGTCGTAGAGTTGTTCAAACTGGTCGAAGTCGAACGGCAATACACGCCAGCCGCTGCGAAACAAGACCTCGACAAAACCCTCTTGCTGCAGCCGGAACAAGGCCTGGCGCACCGGCGTGCGCGACACCCCCAGGCGCTCGCTCAATTCGTTTTCGGTGAAACGGTCGCCCGGCACCAGCTTGAAATCGGCCACGTCGCGTTTGAGTTGTGCATACACCTCATCGGCGCGGGAGCGGAAAGGCGCGGCAGTATCGGGCAATGGGTTCGAGGCGATTTCAGACATGGGACGGTGGACGGCTGGCGCTCAAATGGGTCATGCAAGCCAGGCAGCGAAAAAACACATTACTGAGCCTGCAGCGCATGGTGCAAGGCGGCACTGGGCGCGGTCCAGCCGACGATACCACCTTGGGCTCGGATCATTTCAATGGCCGCCTGCTTGAAGTGGGGAAAGTAGCTCTCGGTGCAATCTTCGAGCAGCAGGCAGTCGTAACCCCTGTCGTTGGCTTCGCGCATGCTGGTCTGCACACAGACCTCGGTGGTCACACCGCCAAAAATCAAATGGCTGATGCCGTTTTTGCGCAGCATCTCCTGCAGGCCGGTGGCGTAAAAGGCGCCCTTGCCAGGTTTGTCGATGACGATTTCGCCGGGCTCCGGCGCCAGCGCCGCAATGATCTGGTTGCCGGGTTCACCGGCCACCAGAATGCGCCCCATGGGTCCCACATCGCCAATACGCAACTTGGGATTGCCGCGGTTGCGTTTGGCTGGCGGGCAATCCGACAGATCGGCACGATGGGCTTCGCGTGTGTGCACCACCAGGCCACCGGCCGCGCGCCAGGCTTTCAGTACCGCCTGCGTGGCCGGCACGATGGCTTCCAGCAGTGCCACGTTATTGCCCAGGGTCTCACCAAAACCGCCGGGTTCGATGAAATCGCGTTGCATGTCAATCAGCACCAGCGCGGTTTTTTCCAGCGGGCAGGTGAAGGTGAAGGGCTGGGCGTCGATCTGCAAGCTTTTCTCCGGGTGTGTGTGCCTGTGGTGCTGGAACCTGCCACGCAGGTGCCGCAAAGTGGGTGTTGGCTTGCCGGCTTTCATGCGGCCGCCATATCGTCTTCATTTTTGTCTTCGGGGTCGAGATCATCGGCCGCGGCATGGTCGCCATGGCCACCACCCATGTGCGCCCCGAGCACATGCCGCTCGGCCGTCGTCGCAGGGGTTTCATAGACCACGCGGCCCTCGCTCATCACAACGATGCGGTCGGCCAATTCGAGCAATTCATCCAGGTCTTCGCTGATCAACAACACGGCGCCACCGGCTTCACGCACCTGCAGTATGCGTGAATGGATTTCGGCCACGGCCGCAAAGTCCAGACCGAAAACGGGGTTGGCGGCGATCAGCACATTGATCTCGCCGGCCAGTTCACGCGCCAGCACCGCTCGCTGCACGTTGCCGCCGGAGAGACTGCGGATAGGTGCACGCTCGCCTTGTGTCTTCACACCGTATTCGGTGATCCAGTCACGTGCGCGGCTGCGCCAGGTAGAGAAATGCAGCAGGCCGCGCTGTGTCAGCGGCGCTTGGTCGAAGTCGCGCAGCGCCATGTTTTCGGCCACGCTCAAGTCGCCCACACAGGCGTTGCGCAGCGGCTCCTCGGGCAGGCTGCGCACCTTTAATTCGCGGTTCTCGACGCGGCGTGCGTGGTAGGGCTTGCCCATCACCAGCACCTGGCCCGACAGGCGTGGTCGCTGGCCCACCAAGGCCTCCATCATCTCGCGCTGGCCGTTGCCCGACACACCGGCCACACCCAGCACCTCACCGGCACGCACTTGCAAGTTCAAATCCTGCACGGCCAGGGTGCCGCGGTCGCCCTCGGCGTGCAGGCCTTGCACACAAAGCTTTACCGGGCGCTGCGCCAGTTCACTTTCCGCTATCTTTGTAGAAGCATCGTGCGCTGCCTGCATGCGCCTCTCAGCGAGTTTTCGCTCAAACTTTTCGGGTGGTACGGCGACCCGTGCCGCGCCGCCGCCCTCACCCATCATGGCCTCGGCCAGGCGCTGTGGATCGGTCTCGGCCACGCTGCAATGGTGCACGGCCTTGCCTCGGCGCAACACGGTCACGCTGTCGGTATAAGCCATGACCTCGCGGAACTTGTGCGTGATGATGAGCACCGTGCATTTGCCACTGCGCGCAATGGCACGCACGTGGCCCAGCACTTCATCGGCCTCCTGTGGCGTGAGCACCGAGGTGGGCTCGTCCAGGATCAGCAGACGCGGCTGCAGGTAGAGCTGCTTGAGCAGCTCGAGTTTTTGTTTTTCTCCTGCCGCCATGTCGGCGGGGCGCGCATCCAGGTCCAGGCTGAAGGGTGTGCTGGTCAGAAACTGCGCCAGCTCCTTGCGCTTGGCTGTCCAGTCGATGTGATTGGGTATCTTGCCGCCCGCCAGCAGCAGATTTTCGGCCACCGTCATGCCCGGCGCCAGCGTGAAATGCTGGTAGACCATGCCAATGCCCAGCGTGCGCGCGACGATGGGGTTGGCAATCTCCTGCTCGCGCCCGTCGATCAAAATAGCGCCCTCTTCCGCCTGCTGAAAGCCCGCAACACACTTCACCAAGGTGCTTTTGCCCGCGCCGTTTTCGCCCAGCAAGGCATGTACGCTGCCCGGCTCGACGCGCATGCTGACGTGGTCCATGGCGGTGAAGTTGCCAAAGCGTTTGGTCAGCTCGTAGGTGTCGAGTGCCAGCGCGTCGCTGCGTATGGCGGGGGCGTCCAAGGGGGCAATCATGGTGATGGTCCTCCAGTGAATTCAGCTAGGCATTGAGCGCAGCAAGCAAGGCTTCGGAGCGCGCATGCGCGCCAAACACACCACCCTGCATGGTGATCATGTTGAGTGCGGCCTGGTGGTTGCCGGGGTCGGTGGCCGCCGTGCAGTCCGACAGCAGCAGGCATTCATAACCCCGGTCGTTGGCGTCGCGCATGGTGGTGTGCACACACACGTCGGTGGTGATGCCCGTGAGAACGATGTTCTGTATGCCCGCCTGGCGCAGCACCATGTCCAGGTCGGTGGCGTAGAACGAGCCCTTGCCCGGCTTGTCTATGACTACCTCGCCCGGCAGCGGCGCGAGCTCGGGAATCAGCTCCCAACCCGGCTCGCCGCGCACCAGAATGCGGCCACACGGACCGGCGTCGCCAATGCCCACGCCATCCGTGCCAATCTGCTGCGAGCGCCAGCGTTTGTTGGCCGGCAGGTCGGACAGGTCGGGCCTATGCCCTTCACGGGTGTGGATCACCTTCAGCCCCTTGGCGCGCGCCACTTCCAGCAGCGTACGCAACGGTGTGATCGGGGCACGGGTGAGCGAGATGTCGTAACCCATCTTGTCGACGTAGCCGCCGACGCCGCAGAAATCGATCTGCATGTCGATCAAGATCAGCGCAGTGTTGGCGGCGCGCAGGTCGCCGTTCCACGGCCACTGGTAGGGGTTGGCTTGAACGGAGGAAAAAGTCTTCATGGCTTAAAGCGTTAACGTGTCATGGACAGCTCGCCGGGGCTGCCCTTGGCCGCGCTGCCGGGTTTGCAACTGACCACCAGAATGGCCAGCGTGAGCACATAGGGCACGGTGTTGAACAAGTGGTAGCCCCAGCCCACACCAATTGACTGCAGCGCCGGGCCCAGAGCACCCGCCGCGCCGAACAGGAAAGCCGCGCCGACACAACGCAGCGGGCTCCAGCGCGCAAAAATCACCAGCGCCACGGCAATCAAACCCTGGCCGCTGGAGATGCCTTCGTTCCAGCTGCCGGGGTAAAACAAGCTCAGCGATGCACCCCCCAGGCCAGCGATGAAACCGCCCAGCGTGGTGGCCGCAATACGCGTGCCGTTCACCGGGTAACCGAGTGCGCGCGCGGCATTGGCCGAGTCGCCTGCCAGGCGCACCAGCAGGCCGAGACGCGTATTGGCAAAGGCCCACCACAAAACCACGGCCACCAGCAAACCAATCGGCAGCAAGGCGTTGATGTCGAGTGCGGCGCGCACCACCGGCGAATCGCTCCACCAGCCCAGGGGAATAGCCGGAATTTGCGGCGCCTGCGGCTGAATCAAGGGCTTGCCCAGATAAAACGCCAGGCCCGTGCCCAACATCATCAGGGCGATGCCGGTGGCGATGTCGTTCACACCCGGCAGCGAACACAACACACCGTGCAGCGCCGCCAACATGGCGCCAACCAGCGCGCCCAGCAACACCCCCAGCCAGGGCGAGCCCGTGAGGTAGGCGCCGCCAAACGCCGCCATGGCGGAAAACACCAACACACCTTCCAGCCCCAGGTTGATGCGGCCCGACTTCTCGGTCAAACATTCGCCCAGGCTGACGAACAGGAAAGGCACGCCCACCCGCATGCCGCCGCCTATGATGCCGGCGGCCATGGCCACCCATTGGTCGTTGGTCAAGCTCATGGCATGGGCCCCCATTGCAAAGAATCACTCGCCGGCTCGGGGCCGCGCAGGCGGCGCAGTTTCTCGAACACCGGTTTCAGGTCCACATGGCGCAGCACCTCGCTGGCCAGGATCAACACAAACGCAATGCCTTGCAGCACCAGCACCGAAGCATCGGGCAGGCCCAAACGGCGTTGCAGCAGGCTGCCCGCCGCGCCAAAGCCGCCAAACAAAATCGCCACCGGGATGATGGCCAGCGGGTTGTGCCGCGCCATGAACGACACCAGGATGCCGGCATAACCGTAACCCGCAATCAGCGAGGCATTCGCCGAGGTGTGCACCGCCGCTACCTCCACCGCACCGGCCACACCGGCACAGGCGCCGCCCAGGCCAGCGCCGGCGACCACCAGCTTGGAGGCCGGCAAACCCATGAGTTGGGCGGTGCGGGTATTGCCGCCCACCACCCGAATGGAAAATCCAGAAGGCGTCCAACGCAGCCAGGCCCAAAAGCCGAGACACGCCACGGCACCGATCAGCAGGCCCCAATGCACGTCCGAGCCGCCCATGCCGCCGATCAGCAAAGCTTCATTCAAGGTCGGCGTGGAGGGCTTGTTCAGACTGGCCGGGTCGCGCAGCGGGCCTTCCACCAAATGTTTGAACAAGCCTATGGCCACGTAGGCCAGCAGCAAACTGCTGATGGTCTCGTTGATGCCGCGCGCCTGGCGCAGCACACCAGCCAATGCAATCCAGGCGCCCCCCGCCAAGGCACCGGCAACACACAGCAGCACCGTGCCCAGCAGGTTGTTCGGCAGGGTGATGGCCATGGGCAAGGCCGCACAGGCCAGGCCGCCGAGCACCATGGCGCCCTCGCCGCCTATGATGGTCAGGCCGGCACGCGCCGGAATGGCCACACACAGTGCGGTGAGCATCAAGGGCGCGGCGCGCTGCAGCGTGTTCTGCCAAGAGAACCAACTGCCAAACGCGCCCTGGAACAACACCGTCCAGACATCCAACGGGTTGACCCCGGCAAACGACACCAGGCCGCCAAACAGCAGCAGCGCCAACGCGATGGCGCCGATCGGCAGGCCCATATCCACGAGCAGCTTGGGCATGGCAAACCCTCTTTAGTCGATGATAGGAAGCACTAGCAAGTCATCGGCCAAGGCATGCCCGGCCGATACCTCAAGCTCAAGCCGAACCCAGCACACCTTCGACCAGGTAGTTCATCTTTTCCAACTCGAGGTCGGTTTGTTTGAACACCTTGCCGGCGGGGATGACGGTATTGCCCTTGTTGTCCTTGAGCGGGCCTTTGAAGATGTCGAAGCTGCCGGCCATCATCTTGGCCTTGATGTCGTCGGCATTTTTCTTGGCCGCGTCGGTCACGGCGGGGCCGTAGGGCGACATCTTCACAAAGCCTTCCTTCAGGCCGCCACGCAGGAAGTTGGGGTGTGGCTTGCCGGCCTGTGCCGCGTCGATGATGGTTTTGTAGGCCGTGAGCCAGTTCCATTCGGCGCCCGTGAGGTAGGCCTGCGGCGCGAGTTTGGCCTGGCTGGCGTGGTAGCCGCAGACCATCTTGCCGCGCTTGGCCGCGGTTTCCACAATCACCTTAGGCCCATCGACGTGCATGGTGAACACGTCGCAGCCTTGATCGGCCAGGCTGTTGGTGGCTTCGGCTTCTTTCACCGCCATAGACCAGTCGCCGGTGAAGATCACGCTGCAGGTGATGCCCGGCTTGACCGAACGCGCGCCCATCAGAAATGCGTTGATGTTGCGCAGCACTTGTGGAATCGGCTTGGCCGCGACAAAGGCGATCTTGCCGCTTTTGCTCATGTGGCCGGCGATCACGCCATTCAGGTATTGGCATTCGTCGATGTAGCCGAAGAAGCTGCCGACGTTTTTCGGGTGTTTGCCTTCGGTCCACATGCCGCCGCAATGCGAAAAACGCACGTCGCTGTATTTGGGCGCCAGCGCCAGGATGTGGGGGTCGAAGTAGCCGAACGACGTGGGGAACAGCAGCTTGGCGCCGTCTTGCGCAATCATGCCGGTCATGGTTTTCTGCACGGCGGCGGTTTCGGGCACGTTTTCTTCTTCAACCACCTTGATGCCGGGCATCTTCTTGATCTCGGCCGCCGCCTGGGCGTGCGCCTGGTTGTAGCCGTAGTCGTCGCGCGGGCCGACGTAGATTACCCCGACTGTCAGCGGTGTTTGGGCTTGGGCCAGGCTGCTCCAGCCTGCAAAACTGCCAACCGCACTGACTGCGGCCAAAGATTTGAGGGACTCGCGACGGTTGATCTTTTGTTCGGCCATGGTGCTTCTCCGTTCAGACAGTTAATGCTTTAAGACAGGTGTTTCAGCAGTGATTCAAAATGGTGCGAAATCTGGGTTTTTTCAGAATTCCATCTTGGATACATGAATGAATGCAAATGTCGTGCCCGGCATCAAAACGGCTTGCCCGGCGACTCTGGCGCTATCGGCCGCAGCCTGCGCAGGCCTCAGCTCATCAGGCTCACATGGGCCGACACCACCTTCCAGCCCTCGGGCAAACGCAGCCAGGTCTGGCTTTGGCGCCCAATCTTGGCCGAACCTTCGCGCTGGAATTCGATGTTGGTGGTGGCAAAGTCGCGCCCATAGGTGGTGATGGCGGTCTTCAAAACGGTGCGTGCCAGCCCCTGCGCGGGGCGGGCCTTGCGAAACGCCTGTATGGCGTCATAGCCATAGAGGTTTTCGCCCGCGCCGTAACGCAGGGTATGCGGGCTGTTCCAGAACAGGGCGTCCAACACCTCGACCTGGTTGTGCACCAGCGCGTGTTCGTATTCGGCGAACACGGCCGTGACCTCGCTCAGCACCTCGGGAAGATTGATGTCGGCAGGGGTAGTGATCATGTCTCGGGTATTCAGTTAGATCAAAAACAAGAGCAGCCTTAGCCCGCCACCGGGGCGTGAACGACGCCCTGGGCTTCAAGAAATGCGGCCACACGCAAAGCCAGGTCTTCACGCCAGGGTGCGGCAATCACTTGCACACCTATGGGCAGCGAGGGATGGGCATCCCATACCGGCACGGCGCACACCGGCAGGCCTATGGCCGAGAACGGCTGTGTCAGCAAACCCATGCTGGGGCGCAGCGGCAGGCGTTTACCGTTGCCCAGGCACAGGGTTTCCGTGCCTATGGGTGTGGCCGCACACGGCGTAGCGGGCGCCAGCAAGATATCGAAGTGCTCAAACGTGCGCGCCACGGCTTGGGCGTACACCCGGCGCACGCGTTGGGCGCGCGCCACCCAGGCCGCAGGCAGCAAGGCACCGGCCAGGAAGCGGTCACGCGACAGCGGCTCGAAGTCGACCGCACGCCGGCGCAGGTCAGGCAGATGCAGTGAACCGCCCTCGGCGTTGGTGATCAGAAAGGCCGCCGCACGGCCGGCTTCGACCAGCGGCAGCTCCAGGGTTTCGGTGGCGCTCAAGGCATGCGCCACACGCTGCAGCGCGCTCAGCGCCTCGGCCTTGGCGTTGTCTTGGAAGTAGCCGCCGAGCACACCGATGCGCAGGCCGCGCACACCCAAACCGAGCTGCGCCGTGACCGGCTCCGCCAGACGTTGCGCACAGCCCGGATCCCACAGGGCGCCTGGGCCGCCGGCACCGGCTTCGGGGCCCTGCATGGCGTCGTAGCTCAGCGCCAGGTCGCGCACCGAGCGCGCCAGGGGACCCAAATGGTCCAGGCTGGAAATGAAGGGGTAACTGCCGGTGCGTGGCAGGCGGCCAAAGGTGGGCTTCAAGCCAAACACGCCGCACAGCGATGCGGGCACACGGATGGAACCATTGGTGTCCGACCCCAGGGTGATAGGCACCTGCCCTGCTGCGACCGCAGCACCCGATCCGCCCGAAGAGCCACCCGCAATGCGGCTCGGATCATGCGGGTTGCGCACCGGGCCTTCATGGCTGTTCTCGGTGGTGAAGCCGTAGGCGTATTCGTCCATGTTGAGCGCGCCCACCAGCACCGCACCGGCCGCTTCGAGGCGCTGCACCAGCAGCGCATCGGCTTGTGCGGGCGCGGCGTCGCGCTCGATCTTCGAGCCCGCGCGGGTGCGCAAGCCCTCGATGTCGAACAGGTTCTTCACGGCGATGGGCACACCCAGCAGCGGCAGATCACACACGCCGCCGGCGTCGCCAGAGGCCAGTTTGGCGTCTATTTCGTCGGCGCGCGCCAGGGCACGGTCTTGCACCAGGTCGGTGAAGGCGTTGACCTGCTCGTCGGTCACGGCAATCCGCGCCAGGCTGGCCTGCACCAGGGCGCGCGCGGTCGTGCGGCCCTCGCGCACGGCGTCGGCCATGGCACCGCCGTCGGCCAACAACAGTTCATCGGCCGAGGTGGAGGCGTCGGTGTTATGCATCATGCGCCCACTCCCTGCGCCAGCGGCGAGATGGGCGAAAAGTGCACGGCCGATTCGTCGTGCGGCGCCAGGTCCACTGCTTCGGTGAGTGCGGCCATGCCGGCGGCGAGCGCGAAGAACTGCAGCACACCGGGGCGGTGCTCGGGCGCCAGTGGCAGGTCGAGCGCGGCAGCGCTGGCGTCCACATAGGCTTCGATCTGCGCGGGGGTTAAAACGGTCATCGGCGTACCTCTCTCTGGAAGATCTCCAGGCTGCGTTTCTTGGCGTGGATGAAGCTGGGTTCAGACAGCGTGGCCACGGTGCGCGGGCGCGCATCGCTGTAAGGCAAGATCTCTGCCACCCGCGTCGGGCGCTTGGTCAACAGCAGCACCTCGTCGGCCAGGTACACGGCTTCCTCCAGATCGTGTGACACCAGCAGCATGGTGGTGCCGGTCTGCATGAACACCTCCTGCAGCTTCTCGCGGATGAACAGCGTCATCTCGAAATCAAGTGCGGAAAAAGGCTCATCGAGGAAAAGCACTTCGGGCTTGGGCGCCAGTGCACGCATGATGGAAGCGGTTTGTTGCTGCCCGCCCGAGAGCTCGTAAGGGAAACGGTTCAAGTCAAACTTCACATCAAACGAGGCCACCAGTTCGGCCATGCGGCGGTCGACCTCGGCCTTGCTGCGCCCTTCCAGCTTCAGCGGGTAGGCGATGTTGTCTATGGTGCGCATCCACGGGAACATGGCCTCGCGGTAGTTCTGGAACACGTAGCCAATCTTGGTGTCTTTGAGGCTTTTGCCGTCAAACAGAATCTCGCCCGCATCGATGGGAATCAGCCCCGCAATCATGTTGATCAAGGTGCTTTTGCCGCAGCCGTTGGGGCCGAACACCGAGACAATTTTGTTCTTGGGAATGTCGAGATCAAAGTTCTCGTACAGCGGCCAGCCGGCGAAGTATTTGGTCAGGCCACGGATGGTGATGTGGGTGCCCGCCGGGCCGGGTTGAAAGGCGGGTTTGGGCACATCGGCGAACACCGGGCCGTTTAATACTGCGCTCATCTTCCACTCCAGTGCACGATTTTGCGTTCGGCCATCAAGAACAAAATATTCAAGGCATATCCCAGCGCGCCCGCCGAGAGGATGGAGGCGTACATGTCTTTCACGTTCATCACCTGCTGCGCGTTGATGATGCGGTGGCCCAGGCCGCTGTCCGAGCCAATGAACATCTCGGCCACAATCACGATCACCAAGGCCATAGACACGGCGGAGCGCAGGCCGACAAAGCTCGGTTGCAGGCTTTCCCAGATCAACACGTCGCGGAAGATCTGCCAGCGCGAAGCGCCCATCACCTTGGCCGCCATCACACGCTGCTTGCGCGCGTTGATCACACCGTAGGCGCTGTTGAAGATCACGATGAGCACGGCACCAAATGCGGCAATGGCCACCTTGTTGATGTCCGACACCCCAAAAATCATCAAGAACAGGGGGATCAGTGCCGACGACGGTGTGGAGCGGAAGAAGTCGATCAGAAACTCCACACTGCGGTAAGCGCGTTCGTTGCTGCCAAGCACCACGCCCAGGGGCACACCCACCACGGCAGCGATCAAAAACGCCTGCAGCGTGCGCCACACCGTGACCGCAAAATCGGTCAGCAGCGGACCACCGGCCAGGCCGGTGATCAGCGTGGCCAAGGTGTCGGCGGGTGTGGGCAGCAGCAAGGCCTTGATGAAGCCCAGGCGCACCGCCAGGTCCCACACGATGAACAACACAATCGGGCCGATGACGGGCAGCGCGCGGCTCCAAAGCGGCTCTTTCGGTGGCGCACTGGATGTGGCCTGTGCGGCGGGTGGCGACCAAGGCTTGGCCGCCACGGCCTGAGGTGCGACCTGGGGCATCTGAGGCATGGCTTATCCCTTGTAGAGCATGCTGTCGACCATCAGGCGCGACGAGAAGATGCCCTTCTCGGCGAATAGGTCGAAGAACTTCTGGAAGTGCGCCACATCGGCGGGCGTGAACTCGTTGTACATGGTGTAGGCCGCGAGCGGCACCTCGCCGGTGAGCGGGCCTTCGATGGCGGTGTAACCCTTCAGGAACTGGCGTGCCTCGGCGGGTTTGCTGCGCACATAGGCCACGCCCTTGCCATAAGCGGCGATGAACTTCTTCGCCTCGGCCGGGTTTTTCTTGATGAAGGCGCCGGTGAGCGAAGCCGAGCCACCGAACCACGGTGCCATGGCGTCGCCCAGAATGTATTTGGCGATCACGCCAGCTTCGAGCACACGCGTGGTGCCGTTCAGGCGGCCTATGGTGCCCGTGGGCTCCAGCGTGTAGCAACCGTCCACCTGGCCTGCCGCGAGTGAAGCCACGTGCTGCGCAATCGGCAACTCAATCACCGTGGCGCCGGTGGCGCCGCCGCGCTCAAGCACGGTTTTGGCAAGTGTCACGTTTTGAATGCCGGGGCCGGACGCGACGCGTTTGCCTTTCAGGTCGGCAATGCTCTTGGCCGTGCTGGCCGCAGGCACCAATACTTGGTCGAGCACATTCTTCAGATTGCTCGGGTTGGAGCAAAAGATCTTGAACGAGCCGGGTGCGGCGATTTCACCGATGGCGATGTTGGCCGAGCCCGTGCCATTGGCGCTGCCGTCGCAACGTTCGGACAACATGGCTTCCATGATTTGTTGTGCGCCGGCGTGGCGCTGCACTTCTACGTCCAGGCCGGCTTCCTTGAAGTAACCCAACTCGACCGCGGCATAAAACGGCAAACCCGCAGCGATAGGCCAGTAGCCCACACGGATCTTGGAGCCGCTTTGGGCGCGCACCAGGGCAGGCAGGCCCAAAGCGCCCGTGGCGGTGGTGGCCGCAGCGCCCTTCAGCACGGCGCGGCGGCGCAGGCCAGCGGCTGCAATGGGCTTGGAAGAATGAACAATGCTCATGGTTACTCCTGGACAGGGATCAATGGATAACAAAACAAATAACGTGGACCGAGGCGGCGGTAGATCAGGTGGTGACGGGTGCCGTGGCCTCGCCTTGCGCCATGGCCGCCATATAGGCGCGCCAGCCACCAAAGCTGGACACATCACGCGCCTCGTTCAGGTCCAGCGGCTCGCAGATAAAGCCCTGCACCGTGCTGCCGTCAGCCAGGCGCAGCGTGCCAATACCCAGCGGCGGCGGGATTAGCGCCACAAAAGAGCCATATGCCGTGGCCGGCATCTGCCACACCTCGACCGCAATCGCATGCCCCAGGCCCGTCACCACGCGCAACAAACCGGGCTTGGGTGGCGTGGTGTTGGGCAGGGCAAACAGCCGGTAGTCGCGCGCGGTCTCCGTGCTGCGCAGCAGCGTGGCGCCGCGCTCGGTCAACTGCTTGTTGAGCGGCATGCCCGAAAGGTGGGCACCAACCACCGCCACCTGCACCAGCGCGGCAGCGGGCTCGGCCGCCAAGCCGAGCATTGCGCTTGGTGCGGGCAAGGGCTCGCCGGTCGCGCCCTGCGTCAAGCCGCTAGCGTGGTGGTAACGCTGGCCCAGTTCCGCGAGTTGCCAGTCGCTGCAGCAAGGCCCTATGAGCGTGATGCCAAACGGCAAGCCGTCCGCGCGAATGGCGCTGGGCACCGACAAGGCGGCATAGTCGAGCAGGTTGACAAAGTTGGTGTACTCGCCCAGGTTGCGGTTTAGCGCGACCGGATCGGCCTGCATTTGCGTTATGGTGTAGTGCGTGGGTGCGGTCGGCACCAGCAGCACGTCAATGGCCTGCCACATGCTGGCGGCTTGCTGCCCCAGCGCTCGCAAGGCCATCTGTGCATCACACAAGTCGGCGGCACTGTATTCACGCCCCTTGCCCACAATGCTGCGCACCGGCTCCAGCAAGGCCTCAGGCTGAGCATCAAAAAAGCTGCGTATGGCTGCGTAACGCTCGGCCACCAAGGCGCTTTCATACAGCAGCTGCGCGGCTTGGGCCAGGGGCTCAAAGTCCACCGGCACGGGCGTGCCGCCCATGGACTGCAGGCGCGCCACGGCATCGGCAAAAGCGCTTTCGGCCAAGGTGTCGCCATAAAACGCCAGGCTTTTAGGCACGCCAAATCGGAACGCTGGCGGCAGCGGCTGGCGGATAAGCGACAAGGGGCGCGAGTACGGGTCTTCGGCGTCGTAGCCCATGGCGCTGGCCAGCACCTTGACCGCCACCTCCACGGTGCGCGCGAAGATGGACACACAGTCGACACTTTGCGCGGCCGGCAACACACCGCGTGTGCTCACCAGTCCCTTGCTGGGCTTCAAACCCACGATGTTGTTCAAGCCGGCGGGCACACGGCCGGAACCGGCGGTGTCCGTGCCCAACGCAAAATCGACCTGGCCCGTGGCCACTACATAGGCCGAACCCGAGCTGGAGCCACCCGAGACATACGCCGGGTTGAACGCATTCGGCACCGCACCATACGGCGAGCGTGTGCCGTTCAGCCCGCAGGCAAACTGATCCAGGTTGGTTTTGCCACAAACCAGCGCACCCGCATCCAGCAGCTTTTGCACCACTTTGGCGTGTATGGCCGGCTGGTAAGCGAATGCCGGACACGCTGCCGTGGTGGGCAAACCGGCCACGTCGATATTGTCCTTGGCGGCAAAACGCAAACCGGCCAATGGCCCGCCGCCAGCACTGGGCGCAAGCGATGTAATCGGCGTTTCGGCACGCGAAATCCAGGCGTTTTCAGGCGTTGGCAGATCTGCGGCGGCTTGACCGGCCACGGCCGTTGAGGGAGCTGTAGAAAAAGGCTTGTGTTGCACCACGATAAGGCATCCAAACTTGTGTACAAGATGAGATGCAAGCACCGTGCCAGCCGTGGAGCACGCTCAAATCCTCGCCCGACTGGCAAAAAAACGCCTCCACACCGGTGTTTAGGCGTGAAGGCGTTGGGCTCGGGGTGATGTCTGAAGTAGCGGGCTTTTCAGCCGGAGTTCAGATTTTGTCCCTGCGTGGTGGCGGCAGCACCAACATGGGCAGAAAAAGCAAAAGGGCCGGGTCGGCTTGCGCCGACCCGACCCTTGCGGATATTGGAACCTGGTGAGGCCTTATGCCAATGCCGCGCGCCGCGCCGCCACGGTCTTCAAGACTCGCGGCAGCACCAATACCACCAGCACCACCACGATCAAGGTCAGCGACATCGGGCGCTCCAGGAACACGCTCCACTTGCCTTCACCAATCGACAAGGCGTTGCGCATCTGTGCCTCGGCCAAGGGCCCCAGAATCATGCCCACCACCACGGGTGCAGTGGGGAAGTCGTAACGACGCATCACCACACCCAGCAGACCAAAGGCGTACAGCAACACCAAGTCAAACGCGCTCTGGCGCATGCCGTAAACACCCAGCGTCGAGAAAATCAAGATGCCAGCATAAAGATACGACTTTGGAATCGTCAGCATCTTCACCCACAAGCCAATCAACGGCAGGTTCAACACCAGCAGCATCACGTTGCCGATGTACAGCGAAGCGATCAGCGCCCAGACCAAGGCGCCATTGGTGTCAAACAACTGCGGGCCGGGCTGGATGCCGTAGTTTTGAAACGCACCGAGCAAAATGGCCGTGGTGTTGGAGGTGGGAATGCCCAGCGTCAGCAGCGGGATCAGCGTGGCGGTGATGGCCGCGTTGTTGGCGGCCTCGGGACCGGCCACACCTTCAATGGCGCCGGTGGTGCCAAACTCTTCTTTGTTTTTGGAGAGCTTTTTCTCGGTGGCGTAGCTCAGGAAGGTGGGGATCTCACTGCCGCCGGCCGGCACGGTGCCAAACGGAAAGCCAATAAACGTGGCGCGCAGCCAGGCGGGCCAGGAGCGCTTCCATTCTTCGCGCGTCATGTGCACCTTGCTCATGGCATTGCGCGTTTCCTTGACCTTGCCTTCATACATCACGTTGTACAGAGCTTCGGCCACGGCAAACAGGCCCACGGCGATCAACACCACGTCGATACCGTCCATCAACTCGGGCACGCCCAGCGTGTAGCGCGCTTGGGCGGTGATCTGGTCGATGCCAATCAGACCCAAAGCCAGGCCAACGAACAACGCGGTCAAACCACGCAAGGTGCTTTTGCCCAGCACCGCGCTCACGGTGGTAAAGGCCAACACCATCAGCATGAAGTATTCGGGCGGCCCGAGCTTGACGGCGAAGTTCGCCAACACCGGCGCAAAGAAGGTGACCAGCACCGTGGCGATGGTACCCGCCACAAACGAGCCAATGGCAGAGGTTGCCAAGGCTGCGCCCGCGCGCCCGCTCTTGGCCATCTTGTTGCCTTCCAGCGCGGTCACCATAGACCCCGCCTCCCCCGGCGTGTTCAGCAAGATCGAGGTGGTGGAGCCACCGTACATGGCGCCATAGTAAATACCGGCAAAGAAGATTAGCGAGGCCGTGGCCTCGACCTTGGTGGTGATGGGCAGCAACATGGCCACCGCCACCGCCGGGCCGATGCCTGGCAACACACCCACGGCCGTGCCGATGGCGCAGCCAATAAACGCCCACATCAAATTGATGGGCGTGGCCGCCGTGGCAAAGCCTTGAAGAAGCAGATTCAGCGTATCCATTACAACCATCCCGTCGAGGTAATGCCGGGCAAGTTAATGTCGAGCAACTTCGTAAACAACCAAAACACCGGCGCCGCAATCGCAAAGCCAATCGCTGCGTCTTTGACCAGCGCGCCCAGGCTCAAGTCCAGGCTCCCTTCGGAGTTCTTGAAACCACGCACCGCCAGCACAAAACACAAGGTGCAACTCAAAATGAAACCCAGAACCGTGATCAGCGCCGCGTTCAGCAACAGGCCGACCGACAGCCACACAAAACCGGCCCAGTTGGCACGCTCGTCACCCGAGCCCTCTTCCAGTTCGCGGTAACCACCGGTCAGCGCTTCGCGGATCAACAACACGCCGCACAGCAGCAAGGCGCCCGCCACCACCCAGGGTAAGAAGTTGGGGCCAACGCCGGCGTAACCGGCATCGGAAGAAATATCGATTGCGCCTACGCCCAGGGCGAGCGCCACCAGCACCACACCGGCACCTACGCCGACCTGGAGCCCTTTGGAGTTAGAAGAATGTAGGGTCATGGGGCAACTCTAGAAAGTCAGAGCCGAAAAATTCAAAAGAAACCTCAAGGGCCAGCCATTGCAACTGGCCCTGTTACGCCACACAGACCCCGCAGCCAGCAAACGCTGCGAGGGCCGTGCTCACACCTCAGGTCAGATCATTCCCGACTTGACCATGGTCGCGCGCAGGCTGGCGAACTCGTTGTCGACAAACGTGCTGAACTCGTCGCCGGCCATCCAGGCTGGCGTCCAGCCGTTCTTCTCCATCGCATCGAGCCAGCTCTTGTGGCGCGTGGCCTTGAGCAAACCGTCGATCAGCGCCTTGCGTTGTTCGGCCGTGATGCCAGGGCCGCCGTAGACACCGCGCCAGTTGCCGATCTCAACGTTGATGCCCTGCTCTTTCAGCGTGGGCACGTCGATACCCTTGACGCGGGTACCAGACGTGACGCCAATCGGGCGCATCTTGCCGGTGGTGATGTACTCGGCAAACTCGCTGTAGCCGCTGCCGCCCACGGTGACGTTGCCACCCAGGATGGCCGCCGTGGCCTCACCGCCGCCACGGAAGGCGACGTAGTTGATCTTGGCTGGGTCGACACCCACTTCGCGCGCAATCATGGCGGCTGCAATGTGCTCGGTAGAGCCGCGCGAACCGCCGCCCCACTTCACGCTGCCGGGGTCCTTCTTGAGTTGCTCGACCACGTCCTTCATGGTTTTGAAAGGCGAGTTGGCAGGCAACACAAACACGTTGTATTCACTGGTCAGGCGCGCCAGCGGCGTGCCTTGCGACAGGTTCACCGGTGGCTTGCCGGTGATGATGCCGCCGACCATCACGGAGCCCATGACCATCAGCGCATTCGGGTCGCCCTTGGCGCCGTTGATGAACTGCGACAAACCCAGCGCGCCAGCGGCACCGCCCTTGTTGTCGTAGACCACGGTGTCGGCCACCTTGGCATCGATGAGCGATTTGCCCAGTGCCCGGCCAGTGCTGTCCCAACCGCCACCGGGGTTGGCGGGGATCATCATCTTGACAGTGCCCGCAGCACGGGCGCTCAGCGGTACGGAACTCACGGCTGCCAGTGCCAGCAGCGACTTCATGAAAGCATCACGACGCATAGTTGTCTCCTTGTAGGTTTACAAACGCAGTGGATCATGCCGATTCTTCCTGTCAATTGGCTGTCGAAAAATACTAGGGAAAATGCCTAGGACCCTGAGCGCCCCAGACCACAAGCCTGGGACGAGTTGCACTGCAGCAGGCCGAAAACAAGCTCTAATCCACCCCATGAAGCTACTACTTGTCGAAGACGACCCGGACATGTCCGCCACCCTGCAACGTGCACTCACGCGCAGCGGCATGCAGGTGCAGACCTGTGCCGACGGCGCCTTGGCGGTGCAGGCATGGTTGCACTTCGGTCCGGACGTGGTGATGCTGGACCTGTCACTGCCCAATCTTGACGGCCTGCTGGTGCTGGAAGCCGCACGCAAACAAGGCCAGCGCACGCCAGTGCTGATCCTCACCGCGCGCGGCACCGTGGGCGACCGCGTGCTGGGCCTGAACGCCGGCGCCGATGATTACCTGCCCAAACCCTTTGACCTGGAGGAGCTGGAGGCCCGTCTGCGCGCCCTGGTACGGCGCAGCAACACCCAACAGGCGGAGCCGAGCTCGAACGACGCCGACTCGCGCATGCTGCGCCTGGGCGACCTGCGTTATGAACGTGCCAGCGGCGCGATCTACCACCTAGACCACGCCATGGAGTTCACACCGCGCGAACTGGCCCTGATGCAGGCCCTGATGGTCAAACCGGGCCACGCCGTGAGCAAGGAGCGGCTGTTTGAGCTGGTCTTCCCTGGTGAACAGGACGTGCAGTACGAAGCCATTGAAGTCGTGGTCTACCGGCTGCGCAAAAAGCTGCAGCGCACCGGCACCAGTTTGATGACATTGCGTGGCCTTGGCTATCTGCTGAAAGCCCAGGAATGAAATTGTTCAGCCTGGGCTCCATGTCGTTGCGGCGTTATCTGCTGCTGGGCATCTTGCTGCCGGTGGTGCTGTTTGTGGTGGTCAACACCTTCAGTTCCTACAACCAAGCTTTGAAGGCCGTGAACATCGCCTATGACCGCACCTTGCTGGCCTCCGCCAAATCGATTGGTGAACAGTTGGAGGTCAAGGGCTTCGATGCCGATGCCCGCTTGCGCGCCACCGTGCCCTACGCTGCACTGGAAGCCTTTGAAGCCGACAACCAGAGCCGCATTTACTACCGTGTGTCTACACAAAAAGGCGAAATGGTCTCGGGGTTTTCCGAGCTGAAGTTTTGGCGCGGCGAAATCCCCGTGAACCCACCTTACGCCGCCTTGGTCAATTTCTACGACGACAGCTTTCGCGACGAGCCGGTGCGGGCCGCGGTCTTGCTGCAGCCCGTGGCCGGCACGCAGGGCCGCGGCATCGCGGTGGTGCAGGTCGCGGAAACCCTGGCGCTGCGCCACAAACTGGCACGCGAAATCCTCATCAGCACCTTGCTGCGCCAGGCCGCCCTGGTGGCCGTGATCGCGTTTGTGGTGGTGCTGGTGGTGCAACGCGCCACCCTGCCCGTGCGCCGTCTCAGCGCCGAACTGCAAGAGCGCCTTGAGGGCGACCTGACGCCACTCGACGCCTCCGAGGCACCGCGCGAATTGCGCCCGCTGCTGCTTGCCACCAACCACGTGATGGAACGCCTGCAGCATTTGCTGAACCACCAAAAGCGCTTTGTGCGCGATACCGCGCACCAGTTGCGCACGCCGCTGGCGGTGCTGAAGACGCAGGTGCAATCGGCGCTGCGGCACGACATCGAGCCGCTCACCGCCTTGCGCGAGATCAGCGGCACCGTGGACCGTGCCACTGCGCTGGCCAACCAGATGTTGTCGCTGGCCAAGGTGGAGCAACTGCGGCAGCAGGCCGATACGCCATTGACCGAATGGGCCGACGTGGTACGTGCTGTGGCCCTGGACCTGTCGCCGCTGGTGGCCGAAAAAGACCTGGACTTTGCACTCGAGACGGCCAACGCCGCCGTGCGCGCGCACGACTGGATGCTGCGTGAACTGACGCGCAATCTGCTGCACAACGCCATCAAACACAGCCCGCCGGGCGGCCGGCTACGGGTACACCTGGCGCACCATGCCGGCGGCGTGGCGCTGGTGGTGCTGGATGACGGTCCGGGCATTTCGGCAGACCTGGCAAAACGACTGTTTCAACCGTTTTCACCCGGCGACGCCCGCACCGGCTCGGGCCTGGGCCTGGCCATTTGTTTCGAGATCGTGCAGGCCCTGGGCGGCAGCATTCAGTTAAAGAACCGTGACACACAAAGCCCCAAAAACCACACTGACGTCGACGTGAGCGGCCTGGATGCCAGTGTCTGGCTACCCTTGCGGCAGAATCTCGCTTAATGGAAAAAATCAGACTCGATAAATGGCTCTGGGCAGCACGGTTCTACAAAACCAGAACGCTGGCCACGGAAGAGATCCACAAGGGTCGGGTACAGATTGGCGAGCAGGATGTGAAGCCAGCCCGAGAGGTGCGCATAGGAGAACATGTGACCATGCGCCAGGGCCCGGTAGTACGCACCGTGGTGGTGCGTGGCATCAGTGGTGCGCGTGGCCCGGCACCCGTGGCCCAGGCCTTGTACGAAGAGACCCCCGAAAGCCTGCAGGCCCGCACCGCAGCCGCAGAACAACGCCGCCTGGCGCCCGAGCCGGCACTCAGCATAGACCACGGCCGCCCCACCAAACGCCAGCGGCGCGAACTGGACCAGGCCGGTGACCCTTGGGGGCAGCGCTGGAGCGCCTCCATCAAACATTGATCGAGTACCGAACCGCGGCGGACCAGGCTTAGGTCATTACATTCTGCGCAGCGCTTGCGGCCAAGGCCGGTGACCACGCCACCGCCCGATTACGCCCAGCGCGTTTGGCGCTGTAGAGCGCCGCATCGGCCTGCGCCAACAGATCCACGCTGCCCGTGTCTGTGGCCAGCCGGGTCGATACACCCACACTGATGGTCACCATTCCGACCACCGGCAAAGGCTTGGCCGCCATGGCATCGACCAGGGTTTGCGCCACAAGCAATGCACTCTGGGCATCGGTATCGGGCAACATGGCTGCAAACTCTTCGCCGCCGAAACGAGAAACCACGTCGGTGCCGCGCAGGCGCTCGGCCAGCAAACGCGAGAGGTAACGGATGACATCGTCGCCGGCCGCATGGCCATAGGTGTCGTTGACCTTTTTGAAATGGTCAATGTCGACCATCAAGGCGCTGATGGGGTGCCCCGCACGCTGCGCAAACGCCAAGCCCTTTTGCCATTGCGGTTCAAAGCCGCGGCGGTTCAGCAGACCGGTCAACGGATCGGTGCTGGCCAGGTTGGCCAACTCGCGGGTGGCGGCCTCCAGCGCACGGGTTCGTTCCTCGACCAGCTTCTCGGTTTGCTCGTTGACGTGCTGCAGCCGCTCCGTCATGTTTTGCAAGGACGAGGACAACCTGTGCACGTCCGAGCTGCTGCGCAGCACCGGAATCTGGGCACCGGGCTGGCCATGCGTCACGTTGTAGGCAGCCGAACTGATCACCGACAAATGCTCACTCAAGCGCCCGGCCGCCAGCCAGGCCAGCCAGGCGGCCAGGCAACAGGCCACCACGCCCAAACCCAACACCAACAGCGCCGCAGAGCGCACCTCGGCGAAAGCCACTTTCACAGGAATAGTCGTGACCACGTGCCAGCCCAGGTCGCTCACGGCACTGCGCGCCGGCAGGCGCACCACGGCCGTCAAATACTCGTGGCCATCTTTCCAGGGCATGACAGCGGCGACGATGTCGCCTTCCAGCCGGATCTGCTTGCCCGATTTGAGATCCGGCAGTCGTTGCCCCTCGGACACGTAGCGTTCGGTTTGCCCATCGGGCGCGTAGATCATGTTGCCGTCGCGGTCGAACAAAAAAGCCGCCAGGCCAAGCTCCTTGGCATTCGGCGGCAGCAGCGCGTCTATGACTTGGCGCGCCCAGTCCCACGAGCCATGCGCCGTCAAAACGCCCACGATACGGCCGTCCACATGCACCGGGGCGGCAAAGTCGACAAAACGAATCGGCTCGCCGCTGGCCAGAGGGGGCAGCAACGCGGCCAGCAATTTGGCCGGATGGACATCACCCACGTAGGTACCCTTGGCGCCGCCAGGAAACCAAGGGCGCATACGCACGTCCTGCCCCACCAGCAAGCCGCCCGTTGCCGAACGCACAATGCCATCCATGCTGGCCACACCTATCCATTTATGGTCGGGCGTAGACACCTGGCTCAGTTCCAGCACGCGGCGTACGTCGCCAGTGTCCAGGCCACCGCTCCACATGATTTCGGTATTGGCCAACAACTCGATCTGCCGACTGCGCTCATGCAGGCCGTCGCTGAACACGCGCGCAGCATTGCCCGCGACAATTTGCAGGGAAGTCGCCGCTGCACGTTCTATGCGCGGCACCATCAGGCTCAGCCATGCCAAGGACAGCACCGACGTCACCCCGACCAGCAGCACGGAGAAGACCCACGCCATCTGCAGCTTCAACGGCCATCTGGAAAACGTCTTGAATTTCATGTTGTCTTAAAAACTCTGCGGCACTGCCGGGTCACAGCAATGTTCACGAAAGAACTCGACAGTCAGCCCCCTAAGGCATGACCGGTCTTGGAACATGTCTACGTTCTTAGGCAAAGGCCACATTTGCCGCCGCCGTGCCTAGCGCGAAACATTGCTATGGCTGGTGGCAGGGACTTTGCGAAGCCAAACGTACTCGCTGCAGCCAGCAGATTTAGCATGACACTTTTTCGACGGCATTATGGCGCCGATCCATGCTCGTAAACACCTGTAAAACAGTATGCGTACGGTCTATTCCTGAGACACATCCCGTTAAAAGCTACAGGTCTGCGCCAAAGCCAATTCTCCAGTTCCCCCACAGGCCACAGCACCATGATCCCTTTCTCCGTACTCGATCTGTCCCCCATCGTGGAAGGGGGCACGGCTGCGCAGTCTTTTCGCAATACCCTGAGCCTGGCGCAGCGCGCCGAAGCCTTGGGCTACCAGCGTTACTGGCTGGCCGAGCACCACGGCATGCCGGGCATCGCCAGCGCCGCCACCGCCGTGGTGATAGGCCATGTGGCGGCCGGCACCAGCCGCATCCGCGTGGGCGCTGGCGGCATCATGCTACCCAACCATTCACCGATGGTGATCGCCGAGCAGTTTGGCACGCTGGCGTCCTTGTTCCCCGGCCGTATCGACCTGGGCCTGGGCCGCGCGCCTGGTTCGGACCAGGCCACGGCCCGCGCGTTGCGCCGTGATTTGCAGTCCGACTCCGATCAGTTTCCTCAGGACGTGCTGGAACTGATGGGCTACTTCGATCCCGTGGGCAGCGGCCAAACGCTGCGTGCCATTCCGGCCGCAGGCTTGCACGTACCGTTCTGGATTCTGGGCTCCAGCCTGTTTGGCGCGCAGTTGGCGGCCGAATTCGGCCTGCCCTATGCTTTCGCCTCGCACTTTGCACCGGGCCAAATGATGTCGGCAGTGGAGATTTACCGCGCGCGCTTCAAGCCCTCCAAACAGCTCGCAAAACCCTATGTGATGCTGGGCTACAACGTGTTTGCGGCAGACACCGACGCAGAAGCCAGGCTGCTCGCCACCTCGCAACAACAAGCCTTTGTGAACCTGCGCGGTGGCCGCCCCAGCATGCTGCAGCCGCCCGTGCCCGGCTACCTGGAAATGTTGCCGCCGCAAGCCAGTGCCATGCTCGACCAGGCGCTGTCATGTTCGGCCATTGGCGGGCCCGACACGGTACGCAAAGCGCTAGGCGACTTCATCAGCCGCACCGGGGTCGATGAGCTGATGCTGACCTCGCAGATTTATGACCACCAGGCGCGCCTGCACTCGTACGAGATTGCCGCCGAAGTGCGCGAGAGCATTCGGCCCAGGGCCGCCATCTGAGACTAGGGACGCCCCCGCCGCTGGCGGCGCATCAACGGCTGCGCCCGCGCCCCAGCCAGGCGATGGTCTCGCCCATGATGCCGCGCCGGAAGGCCAGCACACACAACACGAAGATCAAGCCGGTGACGATGGTGACCGATTCACCCAGGCTGTTGAACCAATCGATCGAGGTGAGTTTGCCCAGCAACACGCCCAACTCGCCAACCTTGTTGTCCACCAGCACCACCACCGCCGAGCCGACCAAGGGGCCGGACAGGGTGCCCAGGCCGCCCACCAGGGTCATCAGGATCACGTGACCCGAGGCGCTCCAGTGCACATCGCTGAGCGTGGCAAAACCCAGCACGATGGTTTTCAAAGCGCCGGCCAAACCAGACAGTGCGGCTGAAATCACAAACGCCATGAGCTTGAACTTGTTGACGTCATAACCCAGCGAAATCGCGCGCGGCTCGTTTTCCTTGATGCCCTTGAGTACCTGGCCAAACGGCGAATGGATGGTGCGTGCAATCAGCAAGAATGCCGCCACCACAATCGCCAGCGTGACATAGTACATGGTGAGGTCGTTGGCCAGGCTGATGACGCCAAACAGTGCGCCGCGTGGCACACCTTGCAAGCCGTCTTCACCATGCGTGAACGGTGCTTGCAGGGCGACGAAATACATCATCTGTGCCAACGCCAAGGTGATCATGGCGAAATAAATGCCTTGGCGGCGAATCGCCAGCCAGCCAAACACCAGGCCCAGCAATCCGCCAATCAGCACACCGGCCAGCAGCCCGATCTCGGGCGTGAAGCCCCAGGCCTTGGTGACATAACCGGTCACGTAGGCCGCGCCACCAAAAAAAGCCGCATGGCCGAATGACAGCAACCCGGTGTAGCCCAGCAGCAGATTGAAGGCCGAGGCAAACAAGGCGAAGCACAGCAGCTTCATCATGAACACCGGATAGAACCCGATGAAGGGTGCGACCAGCAGCCCGAGCAGCAGCAGGCCGTAAAAAATGGTGGACGTTTTTTTCATTCAGCTTGGGCCTGTTGCTTCACTCTACTTTTCATTGCCAAACAGTCCGGCGGGCCGGATCAGCAGCACCACCACCATGATCAGGAACACCACGGTAGACGAGGCCTCGGGGTAGAACACTTTGGTCAAGCCCTCGATCACACCCAGGCCCAAGCCGGTGATGATGGCGCCCATGATGGAGCCCATGCCGCCGATCACCACCACAGCAAACACCACAATGATGAGGTTCTGCCCCATCAGCGGAGAGACCTGTATCACTGGCGCGGCCAACACCCCGGCAAAGGCGGCGAGCGCCACGCCAAAACCATAAGTCAAGGTGACCATCAGCGGCACATTCACACCGAAGGCTTCGACCAGACGAGGGTTCTCGGTGCCGGCGCGCAAGTACGCGCCCAAGCGGGTTTTTTCTATGCCATACCAGGTCGCCAAACACACAACCAGGGACGCCACCACCACCCAGGCGCGGTAGTTGGGCAGGAACATAAAGCCCAGATTGGTGCCGCCGCTCAAGGCTTCCGGTGTGCTGTACGACAGTCCGGACACCCCATAGGCGGAGCGAAAGCCGCCTTCGATGAGCAAGGTCAGCCCAAGTGTCAGCAACAGACCATAAAGATGGTCGAGTTTGTAGATGCGCCGCAACAGCAAGCGCTCGATGACAATGCCAAACGCACCAACGATGATGGGCGCGGCAATCAGCATCACCCAGTAGTTGATGCCTAGATAGGTCATGGCCATCCACGAGCCCACCGCCCCCATCATGAACAAGGCGCCGTGGGCGAAGTTGATCACATTGAGCAGGCCAAAAATCACAGCCAAGCCTAGGCTCAGAATGGCGTAGAACGAGCCGTTGACGAGGCCCAGCAACAGCTGGCTCAACAGGGCGGGCATGGAGATGGTCATGTGGACTGGTCGGCTACCGAGCTAAGGGATCAAGAGTTTTGAAAAGCATCCCGCCTAAGCGAGATGCTTTTCATGCCAAGCGCATTACTTCCAGAGCGCGCACTTGCTTTCTTCTTTGGTGGTGTAGACCTGCTCACCCGGCACCTTCTTCACAATCTTCAGCAGATCCCATGGGCCCTTGGACTCGCCGGGCGCCTTCACTTCGGCCAGCAGCATGTCGTGCACAAAACGGCCATCGGGACGGATCACGCCCTTGGCGTAGAAGTCGTCGATGGGGGTCTTTTTCAGTTGCTCCATGACCTTGTCGGCATCGGTGGTCTTGGCGGCTTCCACGGCCTTCAGGTAGGCCATGGTGGCGGAGTAGTCGGCGGCCTGGATGTCGCTTGGTTTGTTCTTGGTCTTGGCCTCATAACGTGCGGCCCACTTGCGCGAGGCGTCGTCCGAATCCCAGTACCAGCTGGTGGTGTGCAGCAGGCCTTGTGTGGCTTGCAGGCCCAGGCTCTTCACGTCGGTCAGGAACACCAGCAGGCCGGCCAGCTTCATGGTTTTGTCTATGCCAAACTCTTTCGCGGCCTTGATGGAATTGATGGTGTCGCCACCGGCGTTGGCCAGGCCCAGCACTTGCGCCTTGGAGTTCTGCGCTTGCAGCAGGAAGGACGAGAAGTCGGAGGCGTTGAGCGGCGCACGCACCGCGCCCACCACCGAGCCACCCTTGGCCTTGACCACCTTGGTGGTGTCGGCCTCGAGTGCATGACCAAAGGCATAGTCGGCGGTCAGGAAGAACCAGCTTTTGCCACCGCCGTCGACCACCGCAGCACCCGTGCTCTTGGCCAACGCCACCGTGTCGTAGGCGTAGTGCACGGTGTAGGGGCTGCACTGCTCGTTGGTCAGGGCCGAGGTGGCCGCACCGTTGGTGAAGAACACACGTTTTTTCTCGGCTGCCACCTTGGCCGTGGCCAGAGCCACGCCGGAGTTGGTGCCGCCCAGCACCATGGTCACACCGGCCGTGTCTATCCATTCGCGGGCCTTGGAGGCGCCGATGTCGGCCTTGTTCTGATGGTCGGCCGTCAGCAGTTCGATAGGCTTGCCCAAGGCCTTGCCGCCGAAGTCGTCAATCGCCATCTGGATGGCGGCCGTGCCGCCCTTGCCTTCCAAGTCGGCATACAGGCCCGACATGTCGGTGACGAAACCGATCTTCACCGCGTCTTGCGCGTGGGCCGTGGCGGACATGAGGCCGGCCGCAGCCAGCAATGCGGCGAGTACCGTGGTTTTGTGCGTCATGAATGTCTCCTTGTAGTGCTTGGTGAGTGGGTGAACTGACGAAAACGCAAAACGAAAACGAAACGGACTAAGGCCTTAGACGCCGAGCAATTCGCCGAGCACCGGCATCTTGGCGTCCAACTCTTTGGCGGTGAAAGACTCGACCATGCGGCCGTGCTCCATCACGTAGAAACGATCGGCCAGCGGCGCGGCGAAGCGGAAGTTCTGCTCCACCATCACGATGGTGTAGCCCTTGCTGCGCAGCGTGGTGATCATGCGGGCCAGGGCCTGCACAATCACCGGCGCCAGACCTTCGGAAATTTCGTCGAGCAACAACAGGTTGGCACCGGTGCGCAGAATGCGCGCCACCGCCAGCATTTGCTGTTCACCGCCCGACAAGCGTGTGCCGGGGCTGTTGCGGCGCTCGGCCAGGTTAGGGAACATGTCGTAGATTTCGCCAACCGACATGCCTTTGTTGGCTACGCCGCCTTGCACTTTCAGCAGCGGCGGCAACAGCAGGTTTTCTTCACACGTGAGGCTGGCAAAAATGCCGCGCTCTTCGGGGCAGTAGCCAATGCCACGGTGGGCAATCCTGTGCGTGGCCTCAAGCACGGTTTCTGCACCGTTGACCTTGATGGAGCCTTCACGCCGGCCCACCAAGCCCATCAGCGCGCGCAGCGTGGTGGTGCGGCCGGCACCGTTGCGGCCGAGCAGCGTGACCACTTCACCCGGCTGCACCACCAGGTCTACGCCGTGCAACACGTGGGATTCGCCATACCAGGCTTGCAGGCCTTTGATTTCCAGAGCGGGAACGGCCATGTCAGTGTGCCTCCTGCCGGGCCGCCCCAAGGGAGGCACGCGCCCCCTCGGGGGACTGCGAACGACACGAAGTAAGGAGCGTGGGGGTCATCAGTGCGCTCCTTGCAGTTGGCCATCGGTGGTGCCCATATAGGCCTCCATCACCAGCGGGTTGGTGGAGACTTGGGCATACGGTCCTTCGGCCAACACCGCGCCGCGTTGCAGCACGGTGATGGTGTCGGCAATATTGCCCACCACGCCCATGTTGTGCTCAACCATCAGTATGGTGCGACCCTTGGACACTTTTTTGATCAACGCCGCCACGCGGTCCACATCTTCGTGGCCCATGCCTTGGGTGGGCTCATCGAGCAGCATCAATTCAGGCTCCATGGCCAAGGTGGTGGCGATTTCCAGCGCACGTTTACGGCCGTAGGGCAGGTTCACCGTGACCTCATCGGCCAGGTCTTCCAGACCTACTTCCGTGAGCAGCGCCATGGCACGGTCATGCAGGCTGTACAAGGTTTTTTCGCTCTTCCAGAAATGGAACGAATTGCCCAGCTTGCGCTGCAAACCCAGGCGCACGTTCTCCAACAAAGTCAGGTGCGGAAACACCGCCGAGATTTGAAATGAACGGATCACACCACGCCGCGCAATCTGCGCTGGCCGTTCACGTGTGATGTCGTTCCCATTGAACAGAATCGTGCCTGTAGTGGGCTCCAGGAACTTGGTCAGTAAATTGAAACAGGTGGTTTTGCCGGCGCCGTTGGGGCCTATCAAAGCATGGATGGCACCACGCTGAACCGACAGGTTGACGTGGCTTACCGCCGTAAAGCCCTTGAACTCTTTTGTGAGTTCTCGCGTTTCCAAGATAACGTCTGCCATCGTGTCGCTGCGGCCCCTGTTGTGGTGATTGGCTGCCTGACGTGCTGAGCTGCAGCCAGGCGAAGCCGATCGTAAGGAGCGACCCAAGGCACAGCACTAGGACAAACGCCTAACAATGTCGCCCCAGCAACAAAACTTCGGGTAAACACAGGGTAGAACCTGTTCGATGTCTTTTCGAGGGCACGTGGCCTCTTGCAGCAGTGCCAGGCTAGGCGCGCGCCGCAAGCTGGGCTCCCTGCCCAGCGAGGACGCGTAACGACGCATGGCGCTGCTGCAAGAGGTCACCCCTTGGGCATGCCGCCCCCGCCACGCCCCTCGTCGTTCCATCCCTTGGCCATACGGACGTATGGCCTGCGGTCTGCGCCTAGATGGGCATGACAGGGACAGCATGCGTGCCCTCGAAAAGACATCGAACAGGTTCTACCTGTGTCACATGCGCTGCACCCATTTGGGGCCAGTCCTGACGAAGGCGGTGGGTCTTGGCCTACATGGCGCAGCCCGCAGCGCCCCTACAGTGGAGTCACAGACCGAACACGCAACCTACGCATGGACGCATTGGGACGCATCCCACTGGTCTGACAGCAAAGCAACACATTACATTGAAGGGGTTGACCATGAATACGAAGTACTTGATCTCCGCAGCGGCTGCCGCTCTGATAGGCCTGAGCGGTTGCGCCAGCAATCCTAGCAACCAGCAAATCGGCACGGGTGTCGGCGCCGTGGTCGGCGGCGCAGCCGGTAACGTGCTGTTCGGAAGCACCTTGGGTACAGTCGGCGGCGCCGCTGCAGGCGCGCTGATTGGTAACCAAGTGGGCGACAACCAGGACAAAAAGAATCGCCGCTAAAGCTAAACCGCTTTACTCGCAAAAACAAAACCGGGCTCAAGAGCCCGGTTTTGTTTTGATGACGCCTCGATGACGAGCTAATTACGCTTAAACCGGTTTCGCGCGCCGCGCCTTGATGGCACCAAACAACACCAGCAAGCCGGGAACCAAAATCATCGCCCAGATGATCTTGTCCAGGTTCTGCTTGACCCACGGAATGCTGCCCAGGAAATAGCCTGCGGTGCAAATGCCCAGGACCCACAACAGCGCGCCCAACACATTGAACAGTGTGAACTTGGCGCGCCCCATGTCGGCCACACCGGCCACAAAAGGTGCAAAGGTGCGGATAAAGGGCATGAAGCGCGCAGCGATGATGGTGAAGCCCCCGTACTTTTCGTAAAAGGCATGGGCTTGGTCAAATGCGCGCTTGTTGAAGAAGCGCGAGTTCTCCCACTGGAAAACCTTGGGACCAAAGTGCCGTCCAATCGCGAAGTTGCATTGGTCGCCCAGAATCGCGGCCACCAGCAACACCGCGCAGGCGATGGGAAAACTCATCAAACCCAAGCCGCACAACGCCCCCACCACAAACAGCAAAGAGTCACCCGGCAAAAACGGCATCACCACCACGCCGGTTTCCACAAACACAATGATGAACAGCAGCGCGTAGACCCATGCACCATAAGTGGTCACGAAGGCCTCCAGGTGGCGGTCTACGTGCAAGATAAAGTCGATCAAAAATGCGATGAGTTCCATGCGGGCCATTATCAGGGCGGACTTGATGCCCCAAACCAACAGCCACAGAAACTACCCCGGGATTTGCCGTCGGCAAAACACAACGTGCCATCTGGCGCGGCTATCATCCCGGCGAACCAGATCACACCCAAAGCGCCCTGTCCAGGCCTTAGCATCCCATAGGAGTCTTACATGCTTTCAAACCAGATTCGGAACAGCGGCTCGCTGATCGACAGCGTGGACGCCATCCGCAACTGGCGAGCCGTGTTGCTGCTGCTGGTCACCCTGGCCTGCACCGCCGTGATCATGGCCTTTGGCGGCGTGATGGCCAACCTCAGCCTGGTCTTCACGGGGCTGTTTGCCCTGCTGGCCTACGTCGTCCTGTTCTATGGCGTGAATGCCGTGGGCATGATGATGATGGACGAAGCACGTGGCGAACACGCACGCACCGCGCTGAGCGCCGTGCTGGCCTCGGTGGCTGTGTCGCATCGCTTGATTCTGGTGTTTCTGCTGTTGGCAGGCCTTTACATGGCTGGTTTTGTCGCCTTGGCCATCATCCTGCTGCTGTGCAAGATTCCTTTGCTCGGCCCGCTGCTCTACACCCTGGTGTTTCCGGTGTCCGTGGTGATTGTGGGCATCGCTTTGTGCGCCGTGCCCACGGTGGTGTTTCCGCTGGCAGCGCCCGCTGTGTGGGGTGGCGCCAACACCATGCAAACCGTCAGCCAATTGCTGGCCGTGGGGCGCCGGCGCCTGCCCATGGTGCTGTTGCTGATGATTGCCGTGATGTTGATTTCCAGCGTGGTGGGCTTGGTCATCGGCACCATCCTGTATGCCGGTACTGCGGCCACGGCCGTTTTGTCCGCGCCTATCCTGGGCATTGGTGGCATCTTTGGTGATGCCTCGGGCGTGGTTTCGGCCGCTGAAGACGCACGCTTGAACGGTTACGCCATCGCAACCAGCGTGGGCGGCGGCCTCTTGGTCGCCGTGGCCTTCACCCTGCCCGGCATGGTGTATTTGCGCGGTGCCAGCGACGTTTACCTGCGCGCCATAGACGGCCTGGATCTGGAATCCGAACAAGCCGAAATGGACGACAAAATCGCCAGCGCCCGCGCTGCCGCACAAGCGCTGCAGGCCCAGGCCCAGGCGGCAGTCCAGAAATATGCGCCCAAGCCGGCGGCAAACACCAAGGCACCTGGCGCCGCAGCACCGGGTGCCGTCGAGCCGCATTTCGACGCCCATACCTCGGACGTTGCGCCCGCAGCCGCCAGCGGCCACACGCCAACACCTGCAGCGCGCGCAGAGGCCGCCCCGCCAAGCCTGCAACCAACACTGTTCGATGCGGACGGCACGCCGCTGACCACGCCCCCCGCGGCTTCCCCGGCCGCGCCTGCCGAGGGCCCGGCGGGCTTGCCGCCCAAACAGTGACCAAGGCCTTTTGTACGCCATGGTCGCACCCGCATCAGGGCATTCACAGCACACTTGCCCAACACAAATGAGAACTGTTATCATTTGATCGCCTGAGTACGTAATTCCATCCACGCTTCCACGCAAAGGGCCCGCATGGAAGTGACGTATGGACTCTTTTTCTGCAGCCGGCCACAGGCCCGCAACATCCCAGCTCCGCACCCCGCCAACGCTGCGGGACTGGGAGCGGCTGATGCACCATGGCCGCCACGCACAGTTGCTCGGCCAGCAGACCAGCGCCCTGCAACTCACCCTTGAAGCCTTAACACTCGCGGCGACCCTGCTGGAGGAACGCCTCGGCCCGCCCGACGACTGTGTGGCCGCGTGGGTGGTCTCGCAGCACAACATGGCGTTCTTGCGCCAGCAGGCTGGCGACACCGACAGCGCCGCCAGCGACCTTTGCCAAGCCCACGCCGGGCTGATGGCGTTGCTGCGCGACGCATCGGCCAGCCCGGCCTTGCAACAAGCCGCGTGGCGCCACAGCCGCGAAACCCATGCGGCCTTGCTGCAGTTTCTGCGTGAACCCGGCGTGCCTGCACACGCCTCGGCGCTGACGCAGGTGCGCCAAGCCTTATCGGCCCACGCCAATCTGGCCCAGCACTGCGGTGCCACCGCGCATTGATTTTTCTGATTTCTTCAACCACCAAGCTCCAACATGGCCTACACCCTGCCCCCACTGCCCTACGCTTTTGATGCACTGGAACCACACATCGACACCCAGACGATGGAGATCCACTACACCCGGCACCACCAGACCTATATCAACAACCTGAACGCCGCGCTCAAAGACACCGGCCATGATGCACAGCCCGTGGAAGAGTTGCTGAAGAAGATTGAACAACTGCCCGAGGCGCTGCGCGCCGTGGTGCGCAACAACGGCGGTGGCCACGCCAACCACAGCCTGTTCTGGACGGTGATGTCTGCGCAAGGTGGCGGTACACCCGACGGCGCATTAGCCGATGCGATCAACAGCGACATCGGTGGTTTCGATAGCTTCAAGGACGCCTTCACCAAGGCCGCGCTCACCCGCTTCGGCAGCGGCTGGGCCTGGCTCAGCGTCACGCCCCAGGGCAAGCTGGTGGTGGAGAGCACCGGCAACCAGGACAGCCCTTTGATGACCGGCAACACCCCCATCCTGGGCCTGGACGTGTGGGAACACGCCTACTACCTGAAGTACCAAAACCGCCGCCCGGACTACATCGCCGCGTTCTACAACGTGGTGAACTGGGCGGAAGTGGCGCGCCGCTACAGCGCGGCCAAGGCCTGAGGCCTGATCCAGCCCACCCGACCACGCCAGCGCCACCGGAGACAAACCATGAACGGAGTCCACAGCACCTTGGCCGAAAAACATTCCGAGCCGCCACTCAGCTCTGCGTCGAAAAAGCTCACCTGGCGGCGCCTGCTGGGCTTGGCCATCGCCTTCACGGGCTTCGTGGTGCTGGTGCACCAGTTCTGGCTCTACATGGGTGAGCACCCGCCAGTGGCGAACGCCTTCATGGCCGGGGGCGTGGCCGCGCTCGCCACCGCCCTGGGCACGCTGCCCGTGGTGTTCTCGCAGCGTTTGTCCGAACGCACACAAGACACCCTGTTCGGCTTCGGCGCGGGGGTGATGCTGGCGGCCTGCGCGTTTTCACTCATCATCCCCGGCCTGGCCGCAGCCAAAACCTCCGGGGCCGGCGCCTGGGAGGCTGGCGGCACCATGGGCGCGGCCATTTTGCTGGGCGGCCTGGCGCTGCTGCTGATGGACCGCTGGCTGCCGCACGAACACTTCATCAAAGGTGTCGAGGGCCGCCAGCTGTCAGACCCGCGCACACTGCGCCGCACCTGGCTGTTTGTTTTTGCGATTGCCCTGCACAACCTGCCCGAGGGCCTGGCGATTGGCGTGGCCTACGCCGGAACCGATGCCATGCGCGCCGGCGCTCTGGCCATGGGCATCGCCATCCAGGACGTGCCCGAAGGCCTGGTGGTCGCCGTGGCTCTGCTCGCTGCGGGCTACAAGCGCCCACTGGCCGTGGGCCTGGGCATGGCTTCGGGTCTGGTGGAGCCCATAGGCGCTGCGCTGGGCGCCGTGGCCATCAGCCTGGCGGCCAACCTGCTGCCCTGGGGCCTGGGCTTTGCGGCCGGCGCCATGCTGTTTGTCATCAGCCACGAAATCATTCCCGAGTCGCACCGCAAGGGGCACGAGGTCTGGGCCACCGGCGGCTTGATGATTGGCTTTGTGCTGATGATGCTGCTGGACACCGCACTTGGCTAATCGCCTGCGCATGAGAGGGCTTGCACGACGTTCTAGAATCCTCCAGTGAACGACGCCACCCTCTCTTCCCCCTCCCCCGAATCCTCCACCACGCCGCCGCCGCGCCGCGTGATCCGTGAACTGCCCGACGAGCTGATCAGCCAGATCGCCGCCGGTGAAGTGGTCGAGCGCCCCGCCTCGGTGGTGCGCGAACTGGTCGACAACGCACTCGACGCTGGCGCCACACAAATCACCCTGCGCCTGCTGTCTGGTGGTGTACGGCTGATCTCGGTGGAAGACGACGGCTGCGGCATCCCGGTCGAAGAGCTGCCCGTGGCCCTGAAGCGCCACGCCACCAGCAAGATAGGCAACCTGGACGACCTGGAATCCGTGGGCACCATGGGTTTCCGTGGCGAAGCGCTGGCCGCCATCAATTCGATTGCCGACATGGCCGTGTTGTCGCGCGCCGTGGGCCACCCACACGCCTATCTGCTGTCTGGCCAGACCGGTGAACTCAAACCCGTGGCGCGCAGCACCGGCACCACGGTGGAAGTCAAAGAGCTGTTTTTCAGCACCCCGGCGCGGCGTAAGTTTTTGAAGACCGACGCCACCGAACTCGCCCACTGCATAGAAGCCGTGCGCCGCCATGCGTTGGCGCGGCCGGACGTGGGTTTTGCCATCTGGCACGAAGGCAAGCTGGTCGAGCAATGGCGCGCCTGCCCCCAGCCCGACGCCATGGAAGCTTTGACGCAACGCCTGCGCGACGTGCTGGGCGACGACTTCATCGAACACTCGGTGCCGGTGGACTACCGCACCAGCCACCTGAGCCAGAACGCTGGGTCCACCTCGGCCGTACGTGTCTGGGGCCGGGCCGGTGTGCCCAGCGCCGCACGTGCGCGTGCCGACCAGCAGTTCGCTTATGTGAATGGCCGTTTTGTGCGCGACAAGGTCATCACCCATGGTGCGCGCAGCGCCTATGAAGACGTGTTGCACGGCCAGCGCCAGCCGGTGTATGCGCTGTATGTGGCCATAGACCCGACACGTGTCGATGTCAACGTGCACCCCACCAAGATTGAAGTGCGCTTTCGCGACAGCCGCGAAGTCCACCAGGCCGTGCGCCACGCTGTGGACGACGCCCTGGCCGCACCGCGCGCCGCCGCTGCCGCCTTGGCCAGTGCCCAGGCGACGCCGCAACAGCCCTTGGTCCAAGCACCTGAAACTCCACCGCAAAATACGCCTTTCAAGCAACAGCAGTGGGCGCAGCCAGCTATTAATTTTGCAGCCAATCGCGGCGGACACCGGGTGTCTGACTTTGAAGCCCTGTGGCCGGTGCGCCGGGTGGAACCCGCGCCAGCCGAAGCCGTGATACCTAGCGTAGTTGCGCCTGCGGCCGAGCCGCTACCCGTGGCGCCTTTGGCTGAGATCGCGGCACCTGCCATCAACGCCATGGCCGTTTCTGCCGCAACCAGCGATACCCACACCGGCACCGAAGCACCGGTCTGGCCGCTGGGCCGCGCCATCGCGCAATTACAAGGTGTCTACATCCTGGCGGAAAACGCCCAGGGCCTGGTGGTCGTCGACATGCACGCCGCACACGAACGCATCGTCTACGAGCGGCTGAAACTGCAGGTCGACACCAATAACATCGCCAGCCAGCCGCTGTTGATTCCGCTGACCTTCGCCGCCACGCCGCACGAAGTGGCCACGGCCGAGGCCTGCGCCGAAACGCTGAGCAAGCTCGGCCTGGAGATCACGCCGTTTTCCGCCAAAACCCTGGCCATCCGCTCTGTGCCATCCACCTTGGCCCAGGGCAACGCGGTGGAGTTGGCGCGCAGCGTATTGGCCGAGTTGGCGCAGATGGACGCCAGCACCATCGTCGAACGCGCCCAGCACGAACTCCTGGGCACCATGGCCTGCCACGGCGCGGTGCGCGCCAACCGCCAGCTCACGCTGGACGAGATGAACGCTTTGCTGCGGCAGATGGAAACGACGGAACGCTCCGACCAATGCAACCACGGCCGCCCGACCTGGCGCCAGTTGACCATGAAAGAGCTGGACGGGCTGTTTTTGCGCGGGCGCTGAGCAGGCTCAGGGCGTTGCCGGGCGGCCCTGCAGCAGCACCGGCATCTGCGCCAACCGTTCATAGGCCTTGGCCAGACGGATGGGCGCGCGCCAGGCATACAGCAGTATTTCCAGCGGGTGCCACAACACCACCCAGCCCAACACCAGCAAACCTTCGCTGAACAGCCGGTTGATGGCCGCAGGAAAGGGCGCAAATTGCTCACACAAGGCGGACAGCACCAGGGCCAGCGCCAGCGTGGGAATGCCGCCCTTGAGACCACTTCGGCCATTGCGCCGCACACGCGCCACTTCGCGCCGCAAAGCCTGCGCGCGCTGCTCACAATAAACACGCAACGCCCGCGTGACGGTTTCGGCCTGCGCCGGCGTCACCTCCTGCTCGGTCACGGTGATGCGCAAACGCCCGCCCGGCGGCGTGCCGTCATCACTGATGCGCTCAGCCAAGACATCAACCCCGGGCTCGCGTGTCATCTCAGGATGCGCCGGATCAAACGGCAAGGCCTCGAACAAACGCGCCAGGCGGTCTATCTGCAAACTCATGTCGCCGCGGCCGGTTTCACTCAATTCCACTTATTTCATCCCTTTTTGTTGTTAAACCTGGGGTTTTCCCTGGTCACGATCACGCCACAATCGCCTGCGCAGCGATGCTAAATTAGCGCCCGGCCAAAAATCGGCTCGGGCGCAGCCTGATCCGTCCACGGCACGGATGTTGCATCCGCTTCCAGCCACTGGAAGCTTGCGCTACGACTTTTAGCGGTGAACTTTTTTCACCCCCTTGGAATCCACTGACACTGTTGCATGAAACGCTGGCCCGTCATTTCCTCCATCACCCTTGCGTTCGCCATTCTGGCGGGCTGCTCCACGTTGGACGAAAAGCAGCGCACCTGGATCTTCCAGCCCAGCGACCGCAGCTGGGGCTCCTCGGCCGAGATGGCGCGCAACATGCAAGACGTGTGGATCGATTTCGACTCACGTGCCAGCGGCCAAGCCGCGCGCCTGCATGGCTTGTGGCTGCCCGCCACACCCGGCCAGGCCGGCTGGAACGAAGGGCCGACCACCGCCAGCCGCCAGGCCGCAGGCCAGCCCCCCGTGCTGCTGTATCTGCACGGCGCCCGCTGGAACGTCACCGGTTCGGCCCCGCGCATCAAACGCATGCAGGAACTAGGCTTCTCGGTGCTGGCGATCGACTACCGTGGCTTCGGCAAAAGCACCCCTGGCCTGCCATCGGAAGAAATGGCCTACGAAGACGCACGCGCCGCATGGGACTGGCTGGCCAGGCAGTACCCGGACCAGCCGCGCTACATCTTCGGCCACTCATTGGGCGGCGCCATCGCCATCGACCTGGCCTCCAAGGTGAAAGACGAATCCGGCACCATCGTCGAAGGCACCTTCACCTCCATCATCGACGTGTTCAGCACCATGCAATGGGGCTGGCTGCCGATCTCACCTTTGCTGACACAGCACTTCGAATCGGTGGCCAAGGTCGGCAAGATTGGCTCTCCCCTGTTGGTTGTGCACGGCACCAACGACAGTCTGATCGTGCCCGCACTCGGCCGCAAACTGTTCGATGCCGCGCAAGAACCCAAGGCCTTTGTGTTGGTCGAAGGTGGCTCACACCACAACACCAACGACCTGGGCCAGGCCCAGTACCGCGAGGCCCTGGCCGACATGTTTGGCCACGGCAAACTGCCTGGCGAACCGGCCGCGCCATTGCAGGCGCGGAGTGATGGGAACGCTGTCTTGCGTTGAGGCCGAGGCAGTCTGCTGTCGCCAACTCAGCGCTGAGCTGGCACCGGCTCAATCGCTTTGTAGGCTTGTTGGGTACGCTGCGGTGCCTTGTGCACCATGGTGTAGGCGTAATCCACCCCCATGCCATAGGCGCCCGAGTGCTCCTTGACGATGGCCATCACAGCGTCATAGGTGTCGCGGTGCGCCCAGTCGCGCTGCCATTCCAGCAGGACCTGCTGCCAGGTCACGGGCACAACGCCGGCCTGCACCATGCGTTGCATCGCCATGTCGTGCGCTTCCTTGCTGGTGCCGCCTGAGGCATCGGCCACCATGTAGATTTCGTAGTCACCTTCGAGCATGGCCGAGAGCGCGAAGGTGGTGTTGCAGACTTCGGTCCAAAGGCCGGCCACGATGACCTTTTTGCGTTGGTTGGCCGCCAGGGCATCGCGCACCTTCTGGTCGTCCCACGAATTCATAGAGGTGCGCTCCAGCACCGCTTGACCCGGGAACACATCCAACAACTCGGGGTAGGTGTAGCCCGAGAACGACTGGCTTTCCACCGTGGTGATGGTGGTCGGAATATTGAAAGCCTTGGCCGCCTTGGCCAGGCCCACCGTGTTGTTCTTCAGCACCTGGCGGTCAATCGACTGCACGCCAAAGGCCATTTGCGGCTGGTGGTCGATGAAGATCAGTTGGCTGTTTTGGGGGGTCAGGACTTCGAGTTTGGCTTGTGTCATTTTGAATTACCTCGTTGATTAAAAATAGTGGACCAGGGGGGCAGCGTCGTTAGGCTGCGGTGTCGACAAATACCAGTTCGGCGTCAGACGTGGCCGTGACGCGGAACGTCTCTACATCGGCAATCGCCGCGCCATCCCGCGCCGCCAGGCGCACACCGTCGATTTCCACATCACCGCTGGCCGCGACCAGATAACCCAGCCGTTCCTTGCCAAGCTGGTACTCGGTCGATTCACCGGCCTTCAGCGTCGCGCCCAACACCCGGGCGTTGGTGCGGATGGGCAGCGCCTCCGTGTCCCCAGGCAAACCGCTGGCCAAGGCGACAAACTGGCCCGAGCGGTCGCCCTTGGGAAAAGGCTTGGCGCCCCATGATGGTGGCTGGCCACGGCCGTCTGGAATGATCCAGATCTGGAAGATCTTGGTGGTGCCGCGCTCCTGGTTGTATTCGGAGTGGCGGATGCCGCTGCCTGCACTCATCACCTGCACGTCGCCGGCTTCGGTGCGGCCGCTGTTGCCCAGGTTGTCCTGGTGGGTGATCGCGCCTTCACGCACATAGGTGATGATTTCCATGTCGGCATGGGCATGTGGCGGAAAGCCGGTGCCGGGCGCAATGGTGTCGTCGTTCCACACCCGCAGCGCACCCCAGCCCATACGGGCCGGGTCGCGGTAGTCGGCAAACGAGAAGTGGTGTTTGGCATCCAGCCAGCCGTGGTTGTCACCACCGAGTTGCTCGAAAGGTCTGCGTTCAATCATGCTGTTGCTCCTGCGGTTTGCACCGTGTTTGTGTTGCGATGGGTGAACTTTAAGTTGTGGCGATCAATAAGAGAATAGAAAATATCGAAATCCATCCATTCCAAAACATTCATGAAGAAACTGCCTGACCTGGAAGCCTGGGCGATCTTTGCCAAGGTCGCCGAGACCGGTTCTTTTGCCAAGGCGGCGGCCGACCTGGCGATCTCGCAGCCCACCATCTCCAAGGCCATCACCCGCCTCGAGGCTAGGCTGCGCACCACGCTGTTCCACCGCACCTCGCGCAAGATGTCGCTGACCGCCAGCGGCCAGGCCTCGCTGGAACGCGCCTCGCGCATACTCAGCGAAGGCGAGGCGGTGGAGGCCGAGCTGACCGAGCATTCCAAGAGCCTGCGCGGCAGCATACGCATCGCCGCGCCGATGTCGTTTGGTGTCTCACACCTGGGGCCGGCGTTGCCGCAGTTCATGGAGAGGCACCCGGAGGTCACGCTGGATCTGCACTTCAGCGACGAGCAAACCGATGTGGTGGCACAGGGCTTTGATCTGGCGCTGCGCATCTCGGCGCTGCCCGATTCCAGCCTGTTGGCGCGCCGCTTGTGCACCGTGCGCATCTTGCTGGTCGGGGCGCCGGCGTATTTCGAGCGTTATGGGCACCCCACCCACCCGCGCGAACTCGAATCACACCGCGCGCTGCGCTACGTGCACAGCCGCGTGGGCGAGTCGTGGCGCTTTCGGCACAAGCGCAAAGGCGAGTTTTCGCAGGTGGTGCCGTCGCTAATGCGTGTGAACAATGCCGAGGCGCTGGTGCCGGCCTTGCGCGCGGGTCTGGGGCTGGCCATGCAGCCCGAGTTTCTGGCCTGGGACGACCTGCGCGCCGGAAAGATTCAGTCCACGCTGGACGACTGGAGCGTGCCGCCGATTGCCCTGCACATCGTCACCCCGCCGGGCCGCGCACGCCCGGCCCGGGTGCAGGCGCTGATCGAGTACCTGGCGCAGCATTTTGCCGAGGCGCCGTGGGCGGTGGGCTAAGGCAAGGCTGCCCAAGTCCCTCTCGGCGCCTGGATTCAGGGCAATGCGAACTGCTGCCGCCAGGGCAACTGAGTGTCAGCCACATAGTCTGCTACCAGCCAAGTCCGCGTCGGGTGATCGGCCACGTCGCTGAGAAACTCGCGCAGCACCCGCACCGAGGCGGCGTCCAGAGCCGCATAGGGTTGGTCCAGGCAGGTGAGCGTCGCGCCGCTGGCCAGCAGCGCCACCAAGGCAACCTTGCGCCTGCTGCCGGTAGACAGCATGGACAGCTTTTTGCCCAGGTGCCGGGACAAGTCCAAGGCTTGCGCCAGGTCCTGCTGCAATGGCGCGCTCCAGGCGGGGCACTGCTGGCGGACGGCATCCCAGAACTGCTCCGGTGTTGCCTCGCCCTGCCCCGGCAGCGACAGGTCCAGCCACAGGGCCGACGCTGCGCTGCCAAGGCGGCGCAGTAGCTGCGTCTTGCCCGTGCCTTCATCGCCGGTAACGGCCACAAGGCCAGGGGACAACTGTGGGGGTTGCAGTTCGGACAAGGAAGTCATGCGCTGGTTCATCATGGGCCAGAACTGTAACCGTGCGCGGCGCGCGGCCTCAGACCTCAAACTGCGGATGTAATTGCCGGATCCGGCCAATCGCCATGCCCGCCGCCGCCGTGCGTGTTTCCACCCCCAGCTTCACATAGACACGTTCCAGGTGTTTCTTCACCGTCGCCGGGCTGCTGCCCAGGATGTCGCCGATGTCGCGGTTGGTTTTGCCCTTGACCACCCAGTACAACACCTCGGCTTCGCGTGCGGTGAGTTTGAAGCTCAGGCTCATGGCTTCAACCACCGCGGCATCCGACACCTCGCGCATCACGATCAGCCAGTCGCCGCCGCCTTCGCTGTCGCCGGTCTGCTGGTGCAGCCTGAAGCTCAGGCGTTGTGCGCCCTGCTCTACCGCCAGGCGCGGTGGCTCGGTTTGCGGCGAGGCCTGGGTGGCCAACAGCGGCAGCGTGTGTTGCAGCCATTCCGTGACCTGCGGCGGCGCAAAGTTCTGCAGATGCGGCGCGGGTGGACCGAAATAGCGGCGCAGCAGGTCGCGCGCCAGCGGGGTTTGCCACATCAGCTTGCCGTCGCTGGCACGCACGGTGATGCTGGCGTAACCAAAGGCATCAAGTGCGTTGCGCGCCTGGCCGGCCTGGCGCACCTCCTGGCGCGCGCGGCGCGCGCCCTGCAGGTGCACGTTCATACGCGCCAACACTTCCTTGGGTTTGATGGGTTTGGTCACGTAGTCCACACCACCGGCCTCCAGCGCGGCAACCAGATGTTCGGTCTCGGTCAGGCCGGTCATGAAGATGATGGGAATGGCGGCGGTGCTGGGCTGGGCCTTCAGGCGGCGCGCGACTTCAAAGCCGTCCATGCCGGGCATCATGGCGTCCAGCAACACGATGTCGGGCAGGGCCTGGGCGGCGCGCTGCAGCGCCGTCTCGCCGTTGGTGGCCACCAGCACGGTGTAGCCCGATTCGTCCAGGGCATCGTGCAGCACGGCCAGGTTGTCGGGCACGTCGTCGACGATCAGCACCACGTCGTTGTTGGCGCGGTCCAGGGCGTCGGTGGCTGGAGCGGGTGCAGGGGCTGGCATGGTGGCAACAAACATAGGTTAGCGCTAGGCCGTGGATTGGGGGGACGCCTCGGCCAGCAGGCGGGCAATGGTTTCGAACTGGAATTGTCTCGCCAGTTCGCGCAGTTCATGCACCAGCGCCGCACACTCGGGCTGCGCCGCCTCAATCGCGCCGAGGTTGTTGAGCACACCACGGTAGTAGCCCAACTGCACGGCTTCGCTCAGGGCCTGCAGGCGCTCGGCGGCGGGCCATACACGGGTCACTTCACGCGCTGCAGGGCTTGGCGCCGCAGCCTCTTCTTGAGGGACGGCCTCCTGCGTCCACTGCAGGCCAAGGCGGCGCTCCAGCCAGTCGAGCAACTCGCTGTGGCGTACGGGTTTCACAAGGAAATCTTCCGGGCGAATGCCCACGTCGTTCTCCAAGGCCTTATCAAACGCGTTGGCCGAGACGATGGCAACGCGGGCTTCGGTCAGGCCTGCAGCACGCAGGCGGCGTATGGTTTCCCAGCCGTCTATGCCGGGCATGGCCAGATCCATCAGCACCACATCGGGCCGCACACCGGCGGCCAGCAAGTCCAGCGCGTCGTGGCCGCTGGCGGCGGTGCGCAACTCAAAACCTAGCGGCGCCAGCAACTGCACCAGCAGTTCGCGGTCGGGCTCTTCGTTGTCGACCACCAGCACGCTGCGCCGTTCACCCAGGTAGCCGCCCCGGGGCGGCTGGGGCGCTGATGCCGACAAACGCGGGCCAATCGTGCCCGGGTGCAACTCCGGCAAAAAGAGTTTGATGCGGAACACCGAACCCACACCGGGCGTGCTGGCCACCGTCATCTCGCCCCCCATCAGGTCGGTCAGCATCTTGGCAATCGTCAGCCCCAAACCTGCGCCACCCGCTCCGCTACCGGATTGCGCACTCGCACTGCCGCGTGCAAACGGCTCAAAAATGCCCGCCAGCTCTTGCGTCGACATGCCCGGACCGGAGTCTTCAATTTCGATCAACGCCAGCTCGCGCGCGTATTGCACACGCAGCCGCACCGAGCCCTGGCTGGTGAACTTGATGGCGTTGCCCAGCAGGTTGATGAGAATCTGCCGCACCCGTTTTTCATCGGCGCGCACCACCTCGGGCAACACGTCCTTGGGTTCGAACTCAAACACCAGCCCCTTGGCGCGCGCCTGCGATTCAAACATGTCGCACATCTCGTGCATGGTGTCGGCAAAACGCATGGGCTTGACGTTGAGCGTGAGCTTGCCACTTTCGATGTAGGCGATGTCCAGCGTGCCCTCGATCAGCGACAACAAGTGCTCGCCGCCGCGGCGAATCACACTCACGGCCTGCTGGCGGTGCGGCGGCACGCTGCTGTCCTGCCCCATGAGTTGTGCATAACCCAGGATGCTGTTGAGCGGCGTGCGCAGCTCGTGGCTGATGGCGCTGATGTAGCGGCTCTTGGCCTGGTTGGCCTGGTCGGCGGCAAGCCGTGCGCGATCGGCCGCCAGGCGGGCGTCTTGCAGGGCCTGGTCGGTCTGGCGGTGGAGTTCAATTTCGCGCTGCAGCAAATGGGTTTGCCGGTTCGACTCTTCCTGCGCCACCTGCCGGCTGTTGTGCGCCAGCACCAGCCACCAGGCGACGATGCCCGCGCCCACCAGCAGCGCCATATAGGCCTTCATGAAACCGGCACGCAAGGCGTCGCCCAGCGCATCCAGAATGTCTACATTGGCCACCACGGTAGCCAGCGAGCGCAGCTCCTGAAAGTACAGCAGGCCAAACACCGTGGCCAGCAGCGGCACCACCACCAGCATCAGCAACAGAAAGTGGCCCAGACCGGTGTCGAGGTAGGGCCAGATGCGCCGGGGCAACAACCAGCGCAGCGTGGCCGCCCATTGCACGGCAAGTGCGGCGTGTGGTTTGCACAGGTCGCCGCAGCGCGCATCCAGCGTGCAGCACAGCGAGCAGATCGGGCCTTTGTAGGCGGGGCATTGGGCCATGTCTGGCCCTTCGTAGCTGCGTTCACAGATCACGCAGCGTTGCAGCACTTCGCGCAGATTGCGCCCCTCTTCGCGCGCGGCAACAGCCTGCGCCGCATGCGCAGAATGCTCAAGCCAATCGACCTGCGGCCCGCGTGCGATGTAGTAGCGCCCCTTGGTCCACCAGGCGATCAGCGGCGAGGCCACCAAGGCCGTGCCCAGCGCAATCAGCGCCGAGAACGCCTGCGCACCGGCGCCAAAAAAGCCCAGGTACGACAACACGGACAGGGTAGACGCCAAGCCCATGGCGCCCACGCCCACGGGGTTGACGTCATACAGATAGGCGCGCTTGAACTCTATGCCCGGCGGCGACAAACCCAGGGGTTTGTTGATCACCAGATCGGCCACCACGGCCATCATCCAGGCGATGGCGACATTGGAATAAAGCCCCAGCACATCGCCCAGCGCCTCGAACACGTTCATCTCCATCAGCATGAAGGCGATGAGTGTGTTGAACAGCACCCACACCACACGCCCCGGGTGGCTGTGGGTGATGCGCGAGAAGAAGTTAGACCAGGCCAGCGAGCCCGCATAGGCGTTGGTGACGTTGATCTTCAACTGCGACAACACCACAAAGATGGCCGTGGCCGCCACCGCCCAACCGTATTTGGGAAACACATATTCGTAGGCCGCAAGGTACATCTGGTTCGGGTCTACCGCGCGTTCAATCGGCACCATGCGGCTGATGGCCAGGTAGGCCAACAAGGCGCCACCCAGCATCTTCAACACGCCCAGAATCACCCAGCCTGGCCCACCCGCCAGCACACCCAGCCACCAGCGGCCCTTGGTCGCCTCGGTGCGCACCGGCATGAAGCGAAGGTAGTCGGCCTGCTCCCCCATTTGGGTAATCAGCGCAATACCTACGGTCAACGATGCACCAAATGAAAGCAAATCAAAGCCACTGGTTCTGGATCTATCACCAACATAGTGCAAAACCTCAGAGAACGCACCGGGATCGCGCATGCCTACGTAGACAAACGGCACGATCAGCATCACCAGCCAGATCGGCTGCGTCCACACCTGCAGCCGGCTGATGACGGACACACCGTAGGTCACCAAGGGGATCACCACCACCGCGCAGATCAGATAACCCCAGGCCGGCGGAATGCCCAGCGCCAGGTCCAGCGCATAGGCCATGACCGCCGCCTCTAGTGCGAAGAAGATGAAGGTGAACGAGGCGTAGATCAGCGACGTAAGTGTCGAGCCTATGTAGCCAAAACCCGCGCCGCGCGTGAGCAGGTCCATGTCCACGCCGTAGCGCGCGGCGTAGATGCTGATGGGCAGGCCGGCCAGAAAGATGATCAGCCCGGTGGCCAGAATGGCCCAGAAGGCGTTGACAAAGCCGTATTGCACCAGCAGCGTGGCGCCTACGGCTTCCAGAATCAGGAACGAGGCCGCGCCAAACGCAGTGTTGGCCACACGCCATTCCGACCAGCGCCGCGAGCGCTGGGCGGTGAAACGCAGCGCGTAGTCTTCCATGGTCTCGCTGGCCACCCAACTGTTGTAGTCGCGGCGTATCTTCACCACCTGCTGCGGCGCATCGACCAGCGCGGGCCGCTCGGCTGTGGGTTCTGCGGCGGTTGTGGCGCCGGTGACAAGTGGGGTATGCACCCCATACAGGTGCAGCTTTCATGCCATCGAATAAAAGGTACACCCCCAGTCTTCGCGCACTGCGTGTCGCTGCGCCAACCCCCTTGCAGGGGGCAACATCTGCGGCCTGGCAGAGCCAGTTCCGCGATGTTTCCGAAAAGCCCAGCGCACACCGAGCTGGGACAGCGTATCGGCCGGAATTGAGAGACCTTTGCCAACGACTGGTTTGGGCACGGGTATTGCGTCAGAATAAAAAGATAGCAATCACACCGGCCTAGGAACACATGGAACTGACTCCACGCGAAAAAGACAAGCTGCTGATCTTCACCGCCGCCCTGTTGGCCGAGCGGCGCAAGGCACGCGGCCTCAAACTCAACTACCCCGAAGCGGTGGCGCTGATCTCGGCGGCCGTGATGGAGGGTGCGCGCGACGGCAAAACCGTGGCCACGCTGATGAGCGAAGGCCGCAGCGTGCTGACCCGCGCGGACGTGATGGACGGCATTGCCGAAATGATTCCGGACATCCAGGTCGAGGCGACCTTCCCCGACGGCACCAAGCTCGTCACGGTTCACCAACCGATAGTGTGAAACACCCCCAGGCTTGCCCACTGCGTGTGGCCTCCTCCCCCCTTGCAGGGGGCAACACCGGCGGCCCGGCAAAGCCGCTTTCACGGTGTTGTGAAACCGGCAGTGGCGCCATTAACAACGATATTTTTTTGGAGAACTCTTCATGTTTGGCAAGTCCCTAAAAGCTCTCATTTTGCTAGCTGCTACCGCAGCAACCACGGGCGCCGTGGCCCATACAGGTGCTGATGTTGGGGCCCACACCCACATCGCCTTCATGGATGGCCTGCTGCACCCGCTGACCGGCCTGGACCACCTGGCGGCCATGCTGGCCGTAGGCCTGTGGAGTGCCCTGAGCGCGCGCCGCGTGTGGACCGCACCGCTGGCCTTTGCCGGCATGCTGCTGGTCGGCGCGTTGATAGGGCTGGCCGGTATCAACATGCCAGCCGTGGAGCCCATGATTGCCGCCTCGCTGCTGGTGCTGGGCCTGATGCTGGCCACACAAACGCGTATGCCGGCCGCCCTGGCCGCCGGTTTGGTGGGTGGGTTTGCGCTGTTCCACGGCGTGGCCCACGGTGCTGAATTGGCCGGTGGCCCCAGCGTGTTCGGACCCTTGGCCGGCATGCTGCTGAGCACCATCGCCCTGCACCTTACGGGCGTGGCACTGGGCCTGGCGCTGCGCACGCGCAGCCAATGGTGGCCGCGCGCCACCGGTGCCGCCATCACGCTGCTGGGCGGTGTGTTCTTGCTGCAAATGGTCTGAGGGAGCGGCGCCATGATTCCAGGTGAATTGTTGATTGACGAAGGCGAGCATCCGCTCAACACCGACCGGCGCACGCTCACACTGGTGGTGCAAAACACCGCCGACCGGCCGATTCAAGTTGGCTCGCACTACCACTTTGCCGAAACCAATGCCGCACTCGGCTTTGACCGCGCCGCCGCACAAGGCATGCGCTTGAACATCGCCTCGGGCTCGGCCGTGCGCTTCGAGCCCGGCCAGCAACGCACGGTTGAATTGGTGGACTATTCCGGCGCACGCACCGTCTACGGTTTCCGTGGCCAAGTACAAGGGAAGCTCTAAAAATGGCGACTATAGGACGCCGCGCCTACGCGGAAATCTTTGGCCCCACCGTGGGCGACCGGCTGCGCCTGGCTGACACCAATCTGATGATTGAAGTCGAGGCCGACTACACCTTGCGCGCCGGCGCGTATGGTGAAGAGGTGAAGTTTGGCGGCGGCAAAACCATTCGCGACGGCATGGCGCAGTCGCAGATCACCAACGCCCAAGGCGCCGCAGATTGTGTGTTGACCAACGCACTGATCCTCGACCACTGGGGCATAGTCAAGGCCGACATAGGCCTGATGGGCGGGCGCATCGTGGCCATAGGCAAGGCCGGCAACCCCGACGTGCAGCCCGGCGTGGACATCGTCATCGGCCCCGGCACCGAGATCATCAGTTGCGAAGGCAACATCGTCACCGCTGGCGGCATCGACAGCCACATCCACTTCATCTGCCCACAGCAGATTGAAGAAGCCCTGGCCTCGGGCGTGACCACCATGCTCGGCGGCGGCACCGGCCCGGCCACCGGCACCTTTGCCACCACCTGCACACCCGGCCCATGGAACATCGAACGCATGCTGCAAGCCGCAGATGCCTTCCCCATGAACCTCGGCTTTTTGGGCAAGGGCAACGCCAGCCTGCCCGATGCGCTGCACGAACAAATCAACGCCGGTGTCATAGGCCTGAAGCTGCACGAAGACTGGGGCACCACGCCTTCGGCCATCAGCAACTGCCTGGACGTGGCGGACGAGACCGACACCCAGGTCGCCATCCACTCGGACACGCTGAACGAAAGCGGCTTCGTCGAAGACACCATGGCCGCGACCAAGGGCCGTGGCCTGTGTGCCTTCCACACCGAAGGCGCGGGCGGCGGCCACGCCCCCGACATCTTGCGTGTCGTGGGCGAGGCCAACTTCTTGCCGTCCAGCACCAACCCCACCATGCCCTACACCGTGAACACACTCGACGAACACGTCGACATGTTGATGGTGTGCCACCACCTCGACCCGGCCATTGCCGAAGACCTGGCCTTTGCCGAGAGCCGCATCCGCAAGGAAACCATTGCCGCCGAAGACATACTGCACGACATGGGCGCCATCAGCATGATGTCCAGCGACTCGCAGGCCATGGGCCGTGTGGGCGAGGTGATTTTGCGCACCTGGCAAACCGCAGACAAGATGAAGCAGCAGCGCGGCACGCTACCCGAAGACAGCAGCCGCCACGACAACTTCCGCGCCAAACGCTACATCGCCAAATACACCATCAACCCGGCGATTGCGCATGGCATCAGCCACGAGGTGGGCAGCATCGAGGTGGGCAAATGGGCCGACCTGGTGATCTGGAAACCCGCGTTTTTTGGCGTCAAGCCAGCGCTGATTTTGAAGGGTGGCAGCATCGCCATGGCCGCCATGGGCGACCCGAATGCGTCCATCCCCACGCCACAGCCAGTGCACTACCGGCCGATGTTCGGCGCGTTTGGCGGCTCTTTGGCGCGCGGCTCGTTGACCTTTGTGTCGCAAGCCGGCTTGAATGCCAATATCGGCGAACGCTTTGGCCTGCGCAAGTCCCTCAGCGCCGTGAAGAACGTGCGCCAGGTGCGCAAGCAACACATGGTGCACAACAGTTATTTGCCCAAGATGGAAATCGACGCGCAAACTTACACTGTGCGTGCCGACGGCCAGTTGCTCACCTGCGAGCCGGCCACCAAGTTGCCCATGGCGCAACGCTACTTTTTATTCTGATTTCATGCTGCAAGTTTCCAAACGCATTCCGCAAGGCCAAGGCTTGGCCTCGGTGTTACTCAAACGTGCCGCCACGGTCGAACTGGATTGGGACGTGCGGCAGAAAAGCCGCTTCGACGCCACCGACTCACAAGGCCGGCAACTCGGCATCTTTTTGCCACGCGGCACCGTGGTGCGCGGCGGCGATGTGCTGGTGGCCGAAGACGGTTCGTTCGTCAAAGTGGTGGCCGCGCCGCAGCCGGTACTGGTCATCACGCCGTGCAGCGAGCACGGCTCGCCATTCGACCTGGTCCGTGCCGCCTACCACCTGGGCAACCGGCACGTGCCGATCGAGCTCAAGCCCGACCACCTGAAGATCGAACCCGACCATGTGCTCGCCGACATGCTGCGCGCCATGCACCTGATCGTCAACGAAGCCGCGCAGCCGTTTGAGCCGGAGAGCGGTGCTTATGGCGATGGCGGTGGTGCGGCGCATGGCCATGGCCATTCACACACCCATCATGAGCATACACACGAAGACCACCACGGCCATGTTCACGGCCCAGGGTGTGGCCACGATCACGGCCATTCACACTGATGCCTGACACGGATACACAAACGCCTGCGTCGCTACAGCCTGCCAGCCTGCTGCAACTCATCTGGCTGGCGTCCCCCGCACTGCCCGTCGGCGGTTTTTCGTACTCTGAAGGCCTGGAAGCCGCAGTCGAAGCCGGCTTTGTGCACGACGAACACAGCGCCGCCGATTGGCTGGTCGACCAGTTGCAGTTGACGCTAGTGCGCAGCGATTTGTCGGTCATGGCGCAAGCCATCGACGCTTGGCGTAGTCACGACGTGGCAGTGCTGCGGCAACTCAACACCTGGGTGCTCAGCACGCGCGAAACCAGCGAATTGCGCGCCCAGACCGAGCAAATGGGCCGTTCGCTGCTCGAATGGCTGCGCAACCACCACACCGCCAGCCCGGAGCAGATTGCCATCTGCGCCAGCTTCAACCCCAGCTACCCCATCGCTTTTGCGCTGGCCGTGGCGGGCACCCAGGCCAATGTGCGCGACGGCCTGCTGGCTTTCACCTTTGGCTGGGCCGAGAACATGACGCAGTCGGCCATCAAGGCCGTGCCCCTGGGCCAGAGTGCCGGCCAGCGCATCCTGGCGCGCTTGGCCACCGCGATTCCCGACGCCGTGCAACAAGGCATGGCCTTGCCAGAAGACGATCGCCAGGCTTTTTCACCCATGTGGGCCATCCTGTCGGCCCAGCACGAAACCCAATACTCCCGCCTCTTTCGCTCATAATTTTTTCATCATGTCCGCACTCCACCACATCCCCCATCGCACCAAAAAACTGCCCCCGCTGCGTGTTGGCATCGGCGGCCCCGTTGGCTCGGGCAAAACCACCTTGCTGGAGATGCTGTGCAAGGCCATGCGCGACAAATACGACCTGATCGCCATCACCAACGACATCTACACCAAGGAAGACCAGCGCCTGCTGACCGTGAGCGGCGCCCTGCCCGCCGAGCGCATCATGGGCGTGGAAACCGGCGGCTGCCCACACACGGCCATCCGTGAAGACGCGTCCATCAACCTCGAAGCCATAGACCGCATGCTGGCCGACTTTCCCAACGCCGACGTGGTGTTTGTCGAGAGCGGCGGCGACAACCTGGCCGCCACCTTCAGCCCCGAACTCAGCGACCTCACCATCTACGTGATCGACGTTGCCGCCGGCGAAAAGATCCCGCGCAAAGGTGGCCCCGGCATCACCAAAAGCGATCTGTTCGTCATCAACAAAACCGATCTCGCGCCCCACGTCGGCGCCGATCTGGCGGTGATGGAAGCCGACACGCGGCGCATGCGCACCAACGCCCAGGGGCTGAAACCGTTTGTCATGACCAACCTTAAAACTCTGACCGGGCTTGAGGAAGTCATCCACTTCCTTGAAACCAAGGGCATGCTGCAGGCCGCCTGAACCGCAACACCCGAAATCGAGCCCTACTCAAGGTTAGAATAGTGGGCTAGGAAGCGTGGCAGAGTGGTCGATTGCACCGGTCTTGAAAACCGGCGGTCCGAAAGGATCCGTGAGTTCGAATCTCACCGCTTCCGCCATCGGCGGGCAACAACCTCTGGGTCTTCGTCTGTTTCCGGTGGAAACGCGTCAAGCATGGCGCGAAATGCAGCCTTAGCGGCTGCTTCATGTGGGACGTCATCCCGCATTTCTTCACTCACTCCCTCCAGTAGCGCACGCAGCGGACTCTCGCCTGCGATGGGGGCTATTTGCGCCCTGTTCTTGTTTGCTTGCTGTGCTCGCAGCCGCTGTGGATAGTCGATCGAGCCGGCTGCCCTGCCGGGCCCACCGCAAAAGCAGCCGCCCAACCGACAGCAGTCATTCGGCCAAAACCGCCATCTCCAGCCGGCCTTTTGATTGACTCATTCGAATTTCTAAGCGTTGGTGGAAGAGCGCGAGCCAGCTCCACGCGCGGCCAATCGCCGGCCAATCGCCGTGGCTGAAGCCGTCGTTTCGCACGGCGCCATGCGTTTCACTAAATGAACCATCATTGTGACCTGTGGAACGCTGACCTACAGTCCGTCCAACCCTCCACCCCAGACGGAGGGCGCGAAGCGGAGACATGTAGATGTTTGTGGACAGCGGCCACGGCCCCTATCGATTTTTTGGCATCCAGCCAGGCCTAGACGGCTTGGCCGGTATGGGCCAGGTCGACGGTTTTGCGGCACCCCGTGGCGCACCGGGGCCTCAAGCCACTGCTGCGCACACGGCACGCCCCTGTTCCACCGGCCATCAGCCTCATACCGCCCAGGCGTCCCCCACCGGAACCAAAACCTCAAGGCCGACCTGAGCCTCGGCCCGCCCACTCTCACCTCTCACACCTCAAGAAAGAAGCCATGAGCCAACTCCCCGAAATCATTCGCGAATTCGAACGTGTCGCCGCTGATGTCGTCGCCAAAGCGTCCACCTACCAAGCGGCCATCCTCGCCGACGTGGCAGGCCGCCGCGGCACCATGAGCGCGCGCATCGCACCGGTGCATCACAGCATGGTGGTTGCAGGCCCGGCATTCACCGTCGAGGTTAGGCCCGGTGACAACCTGATGATCCACGCGGCCATCGCGCTCGCCAAACCGGGCGACGTGCTGGTGATTGATGGCAAGGGCGACCAGACTGCCGCCCTGATGGGCACGCTGATGCTCAGCGCCTGCAAGAAGCAGGGCCTGGCCGGCGTCATCGTCGACGGCTCGATTCGCGACAAGCTGGAACTGCTGGAGCTGGACTTTCCGGTGTTCAGCGCGGGCTTTAATCCGGCGGGGCCAACCAAGTTCATTCCCGGCCGCATCAACCACCCGATTTCCGCTGGTGGGGCGACAGTGCATCCGGGCGACCTGGTGGTGGGCGACGCCGATGGCGTGGTGGTCATCGAGCGTGCCAAAGCCCCGGGGATGCTGGCGCTCGCCGAGAAAAAGGTGGCCGACGAAGCCGCTCGCCTGGAGGCCATTTCGCGCGGTGACACCGCTTCCAAGTGGCTGCCTGCGGCCCTGCGCGCCGCAGGCGTGCTGAAGGAAGGAGAGTCGCTGTGAACAAGGTTCTGGTCACCGGCGCGGACCTGGCGCCCCAAGCTCTCCAACTGTTGCAGGCTTATGAAGTCGTTTACGCCGGCAAAACGCCGACCGAGGCCGACCTGATTGCGCTTTGCAAGACACACGACCCGGCGGCCATCATCGTGCGCTACGGCAAAGTGACTGCCGCCATCATGGGCGCGGCGCCGTCGCTGAAAGTCATCTCCAAACACGGCAGCGGTACCGACACCATTGACAAGATTGCGGCGCAGGCACGCGGCATCGACGTGGTGGCGGCGGCAGGTGCCAATGCGGCCGCAGTCGCAGAACAGGCCCTGGCGTTGATGCTGGCTTGTGCCAAGTCGGTGGTGGCGCTTGATGCACGCATGCGTGCCGGCCACTGGGACAAGGCGACACACAAGAGCCTGGAGCTCGGTGGCCGCACCGTCGGCCTGGTTGGCCTTGGCGCCATTGGCCAACGCTTTGCGAGGATGGCCGACGCGCTGGAGATGAAGATCCTTGGCTTCGACCCCTTTGCCAAGGGCTTGCCCGCGACTATCAAACCGTCGACGCTGGATGAGATCTGGCGCGATGCCGATGTCATTTCATTACATTGCCCGCTGACCGACGAAAACCGCGGACTGCTCAACGCACAAACGCTTGCCCAATGCAAGCCTGGCGTCATCGTGGTGAACACCGCCCGTGGCGGACTCATAGACGAAGCGGCGCTGCTTGCGGCCGTGCAATCTGGACAAGTCCGCAGCGCCGGCCTGGACAGCTTCGCCGTCGAACCCATGACACCAGACCATCCCTTCCACGCCGAGCCGCGCATTCTGCTGAGCCCGCACATCGGCGGCGTGACCAGCGATGCCTACGTCAACATGGGGATAGCAGCAGCCAAGAACCTGCTGGCCGTCATCGAGAAGCAGGCTGTCGCGGCCTAGGCCTGCCCGACGAGAACAAACGAGGAGACAAACCATGCATACCTCTCAGTCGCTGAAACTTGCCAAGCGCGCCAAACGCACCACGGTGCTGGCCGCACTCGCCCTGGTCCACATCCATTGGCCAGCTCAGGCCCAGGCGGCCTACCCATCCAAGCCCGTGCGCCTGGTGGTGGGCTTTTCGGCGGGCGGCCCGACCGACGTGGTGGCGCGCGCCTTTGCCGATTTCGCCACGCGTACGCTGGGCCAAGCCTTCATCGTCGAGAACAAACCCGGTGCCAACACCATTCTTGCCGCAGAAGCGGTGGCGGGTGCGGCACCCGACGGGTATACCTTGCTGGTCGGTGCCACCAACCACACCATGATTCCGGCGCTGTATAGCGCGCGTATCAAGTTCGATGCGGTGCGCTCATTTGCGCCCATTTGCACCGTCGCCATCAGCCCCACCGTGCTGGTGGTCGGCCCTGCGCTGAAGACGCCAACACTGGCCGCTTTCCTGCAACAGGTGAAAGCACAGCCCGGAAGAATCACCTACGGCACCCCGGGTACGGGCAGCTCTGGCCACTTTGCCAGCGAGCAATTCACCCGGCTCACGGGCACGGCTATGAACCACATCCCCTACAAAGGGGCCGCTCAAGCGGTGACCGACCTGATGGGCGGCCAACTCGAAAGCTCCTTTGCAAGCCTGGGGTCAGTCCTGCCGCAGGTGCAGTCCGGCAGGCTGACGGCGCTGGCCGTGGCCGCAGCTCAGCGCTCGGCCCTTCTGCCCAATGTGCCGACCTTCGATGAGGCGGGTGTGGCGAACTACCGCGCTGACGCCTGGTACGGGCTGCTGGCCCCGGCCAATACACCCGCCGCCATTGTGGCGAGCCTGGAAAAAGCCGCGCAGGCCTTCGTACAGGCGCCGGGAACACTGGACAAGCTGCGCAGCCTCGGCATGGAGCCGCAAAACACTTGTGGCCGAAGCTTTGGCGCACAACTTCAGCGCGAAGTGCAGGCCTACACCAAGCTGGCGCGCGTACTGGACCTCAAAGCCGAATAAGCCTTTAGAGAAATCACAAACACCCAACGAGACACCGAGACAGATATGACATCCTTCAAGCTTTCCTTCCCCCGCCGCATGTCCCGCCGCATCGCCTTGGCCGCCCTCGCCTGCGTCGCCATAACGGCGCATGCCGCTTATCCAGAACGCCCCATCACCATTGTGGTGCCCTACGCCCCAGGCGGCGCGGCCGATGCTGTGGCGCGCCTTGTCGCCGCCCGTATGGGTGCCAAGCTGGGCACCAGCGTCATCGTGGACAACCGTGCGGGCGCCAGTGGCACCATTGGCGCGGCCTACGTTGCCAAGGCACAGCCCGACGGCTACACGGTGCTGTACGACGCAACGCCATACTCCATCAATCCGCATCTGTTCCCCAAGATGCCTTTCCCGGCCGACGCGCTGCAACCCTTGTCGCTGGTGCTGCTGGCCCCGAATGCGCTCATCGTCAAGGTTGATTCGCCGTTCAAGACGGTTAATGACCTGGTGGCCAAGGCCAAGAAGGAGCCAGGCAAGCTCAACTTCGCATCCGGTGGCAGTGGCACCGTGCAGCGACTGGCGTCCGAGCTCTTCCGGCAGAAACTGCAACTGGACATGTTGCATGTGCCCTACAAAAGCGGCGGCCCGGCCATCACCGACGTGATGGGTGGCCAGATCGATTTCATGTTTGGCACGGTTGCCGCAACCTACCCCCTGATCAGCTCGGGCAAGCTTCGTGCCCTGGCCGTGTCGTCGCCCCAGCGTTCACCGCGCCTGCCCGACGTGCCCACCGTGGCCGAAACGGTGGTGCCGGGCTACGAGGCCTACGAATGGAACGGCATGCTGCTGCCGGCCAAGACACCCAAGGACATCGCTGAAAAGCTTCAGAAAACGGTTGTCGAGGTGCTCAAGGAAGACGAAGTGCAGCAGCGCCTGAAAGACCTGGGTGCCCAGCCCGTAGGCTCCACGGCGGCCGAGTTCGCCAGCTTCCTCAAGAAGGAAGACAGCAAGTGGAGCGAGGTGATTCGCACGGGTGACATCAAGCCCGACTGAAATGCTTGCGCCTGCTCCCCACTCGCGTGGCACTGCCAGACCCGCGCGCCCACTCCCAGCGTTGGCGTGCGACGCTCACATGCACATCTTTGACCCGCGCTTCGCGGCTTCGCCACACTGGACGCGGCAGCCGCCTAACGCCCCCGTCGCCGCATACCGGCTTCTGCAGGAGCGGCTCGGCACTTCGCGGGCGGTGGTCGTCACCCCGTCCACCTACGGCAGCAACAACAGCTGCATGCTGGACGCGTTGGCGCAACTCGGTGACCGGGCGCGCGGTGTTGCGGTTGTCGGCGCCGATGTTTCTGAAGCACAACTCGAAGAACTGGTGCGGCAAGGTGTGCGAGGGCTGAGGGTCAACTTTGTGACGCCGCAGTTCTGGGGAAGCACAACCCCGGCGATGCTGGCAACACTTGCGGCCAAGGCGGCTGCGTTGGGCTTGCACATCCAGGTGTTCGCCAGCCCGCAGCAACTGCTTGAGCTGGAGCCACTTCTCACTCGTCTGCCGGCCCCCCTGGTCATAGACCACATGGGCCACTTCGATCCCGCCGAAGGTGCACAGGCGCCGGCATTCCGTGTGCTCGAGCGCTTGCTTGCAAGCGGCAAAACCTGGGTCAAGCTGTCTGGTGCGTACATGCGTTCGGCCGTTGGTCACCCGTCATACGCGGATGTTGTTCCCCTCGGCCAGGCCCTGGTGCAAGCCGCCCCGTCGCGCTTGATATGGGGCAGCGACTGGCCGCACACCACCCAGCCGCAGGATACGGTGGATGACGCGGCCCTGGTGGACCTGCTGGCCAGCTGGTGCGAAGACGATGCGGCTACGATGGCCCGCATCCTGGTGGACAACGCCCAAGCACTGTACGGATTTTCTTAGACATGAACACGGCGCAGCTATGCGCCCACAGGAACTCAAAACATGTTTCTTCTCCAGCCCCCCCAAGTACGCGAGCTTGAGCTTTTCAGCGCCATGCCAACGCACCTGCGACGTCCCGAGCGAAGCGTTTGGGCCGAGGCCAACCGAGGTGGCGCGCCCACCGATTCCTTCCTCGAAGGCCCTGTGGTGGACGAGCTTGGCAATCTCTATGTCTGCGACATTCCTTGGGGCCGGGTGTTCCGCATTGATGCGGGCGGTCGGTGGACACAAATGGCCGAGTACGACGGCGAGCCCAATGGCATGAAGTTCCTGGACCAGAAGACGCTACTGATCACCGACTACAAGAACGGCTTGATGCAGTTGGACGTGGTGAGTGGCGAAGTCCGCCCCTTCCTGGAGCGCCGCAACAGCGAGCGCTTCAAGGGCGTGAACGATTTGATTTTCGACGGCGCTGGCAATCTCTATTTCACCGACCAGGGACAGACCGGACTGCACGACCCCACGGGCCGCCTCTTTCGCCTGGGCCGCGACGGCCGGCTTGACCTGCTGCTGGACAACGTGCCCAGCCCGAATGGGCTGGCCTTGTCGCCAGACGGCAAGCTGCTCTACCTGGCGGCGACGCGCGGAAACTGCGTTTGGCGCGTGCCGCTGCTGGCCGACGGTAGCGTGGCCAAAGTCGGGCAGTTTTTTACGTCGTATGGACCCAGCGGCCCGGACGGGCTCGCGGTCGATGCACAAGGCCGCCTGCTGGTGGCCAACCCGGGACTGGGTTATGTCTGGGTGCTCAACACCCGGGGCGAGCCGGTAGAAGTGCTGCGCGGCCCGACAGGGGCCTCCACCACCAATCTGGCGTTCGGCGGAACGGATAGGCAAACCTTGTTCGTCACCGACTCGACCCACGGGCAGGTGCTGCGCGCGACGATGAGTGCGCCCGGCCTGCCGCTGGCGAAACGCTAGACCCGCCCGGTCAAGGATGCCAGCGCGAGACCACCGCTGGTGTGGCGGAGGAGCGACTGCCAGCCAGTGCGTAGGAAAGCTGGTTCGCGGCATGGACCACACTCTTGGCATGTTTCTCAAGCTTGGCCTTGGTCAAGCGTGAGCTAGGGCCGGAGATGCACATGGAACCCAGGAGGTTCCAGTTGGTGCGGAATACCGGCGCGGCCACGCTGGAAACTTCGGCCTCCCGCTCCCCCAAAGAGATGTGAAATCCGCGCGTTCGTATGCCCTCGTAGGGCTCGCCCTTGGCCCCACTGAAAGCCAGGATGACCCGGCCCGGCGCGCCCTTGTCCAACGGCAGCCGTTCGCCTATGCGCACATTGTGTCTGACCGATTGAGGTCCCTCTACCCGCGCCACACAAGAACGGATATTGCCTTCGCGGACATAGAACGAAGCACTTTCGCCGGTCAATTTGACGAGTTCGTGGAGCGCCGGTTCAACCACGTTGTTGACATCGAAACCGGATTGGTAACGCGCGCCCAACCATCCGGCAGCGGGGCCCAATCGCCACTGTCCGTCGTCCGTCTGCACCATGTAGTGGGACAACGCCAGAGTCCTTGCCAGGCGCAGAACGGTTGTTTTGTGCATTGCGCTGCGGCGGCTCAGTTCGGCGAGTGAAAGGGATGCTTCCCCGACCTCGAACGCCTCCATCAGTGACAGCGCGCGTGTGACCGCAATCACCCCGCCGCTGGGTTCCGAATCCGAGTCTTCTTCCTTGTTTCGCATATTGCACCCCGGTTCATTCTGCGGAACGCCATTGTATGGCATGCAACCCAGCTCTACAGTCGACACCAAGGGACGAGATACGTCCTTCTAAAAGGAGACAACTCATGCAGCTATTCCGTCGCGCCGCGATTTCCGGCTTGGTCATTTGCCTATTTTCTTCACTTGCTCAGGCCCAGGCTTGGCCTACTGGCAAACCGATTCGCCTGATTGTTCCGTTCCCCGCTGGCGGCGGCACGGACATGATTACCCGAGAGGTCAGCAACAAGCTGATCGCATCCGGCTACACCTTTGTTGTGGAAAACAAGCCGGGATCGGGCGGCAACCTCGGTGTGGACACGGTCGCCAAAGCTGCACCCGATGGCTACACCCTGGTGATGGGCCAGACAAGCAACCTGGCCATCAACCCCACCCTGTATCCCAAGCTGCCTTACGACCCGCTCAAGGACTTGACCCCGGTGGGCCTGGTCGCCACGTCACCCCTGGTGATCGTGACGGGTGCGAACTCCCCCTACAAGACACTTGCAGATGTGGTGAAGGCCGCCAAGGAAAAACCTACCTTCATCAACTTCGCGACCTCCGGCAACGGCACGGTGTCTCACCTGGCGATGGAGTCGTTCCAGAAGGTGGCGGGCATACAGATGACCCACATCCCCTACAAGGGGGCCGCTCAGGGCGCGACCGATGTCATCAGCGGGCAAGTGCAACTCTACGTCTCCACAATTCCCACGCTGCTGGGCCACATCAAGTCCGGCAAGATGCGACCACTCGCGGTCACCTCGCCGCAGCGGGTCGACGACATCAAGGAAGTCTCGACCATCGCCGAATCTGGCTACAAAGGTTTTGAGTCCATCACCTGGTTTGGCATTCTCGGCCCGGCGAACATGCCCAAAGACGTTGTGGCCAAGCTCAACGGCGATCTGAACAAGGCTTTGAAGGATGCGGAACTGGACAAGAAGCTGGGCGAACAAGGCGCCGACGTGGCCACCAGCACACCAGAGCAATTCGCCAAGATGATTCGCGAGGACATTCCCCGCTGGGGCAAACTGGTGAAGGACTCTGGCGCCAAGGTGGACTGAACTTCTGCATGGCGTCCCGGCAAGCCCAGGACGCAAACTTTCAGCCTCCGCCCTGCTCCGCCCGCACCACTTCCACATCTCTCGTTGAAAAATGCTGGGCCCCGGGCACCAGCAGCTTGCGGGGCACGGCTTGCTTCAGCACTTAGGAGTGGCCTGCCCATTACGCACGAAGAGCCGTATGGATGAAATCCGTGCGGCTTTTGTGCTGAATGCGCGCATCACATGCTTCTTGGCCTCTTTGGCTTGGCCGAGCATCCCGGCCTTGGCTCGCCCTGAAATCGGATGAGACCCATAACCCTGCACCGCCAAGCCCCAAACAATGAACCAATGCCTGCGGGTCAGCGTTCGTTTTTCAAGGTGCCCAACATGCCCGGCCAAAGCCCCGTCACCACGCAATGGAACAGGTCGAAACGACGGATAAGCCAAGGCTCAAAAGATGAGCTTGTCCAGCCAGGTCACCTCCAGTTGGTTCTCATCCAACCGCTGGAATTGGACTGGCGCATCAGTGATGACAGGATTCGATGGAGGATCGGTCTTGATGACTTAGCGCAGCCGCGACCTGCGGCCACCCTGGTCATCGCCGGCCTTGACCGCTTGGGGCGGTGAACCGGCGGCCATTTTTAGTGAGCCCTGCACCAAGGCTTTTCACTCCGCAGGCATAACAAACACCTTTTCACCAAACGCAATTTGCGTCGTGTGGCCAGGCTAAGCGGCTTCGTCGTTGTCCTTGACCTTTTCGGCCTCGGGTGGTTTAGGGCGCACAAACGCCTTGCGCCCCAAGTGGTAGGCAAGCAGCCACGCCGGCATGCGGATCCAATGGGAACGCACGTACAGCGCAAAGCGCGCCAAGCCACAATCAACACTGTCCACGCTGGCGTGTTGTGGGCGCAGTACACGTGTGTAGCAAGCATCCATACAGGCCAGGGTCCACGCAGCCGGGCGCCCCACACGGGCAGCGGCCTCAACCTCAGGCGGGATCGGCGTGCCAAGCAACATTGCGGTGTAGCGCAAGGCGTAAAAAAGTGGCCGTGTCAGGCCCAAAACCTCGGCTCGCGGCACCAGGCCGCTCCAAAAATCCGGCTCTTGGGCAAAGTGCCGCAGCAAGGCGTCCAGATCAAACAGATCGCGCAACCCGCTGCCAAAGTCACCTTCATGAAACAGGTGGGTGGCACTGTGCAGCAACATGTCCCAGGGCTGCAGCAGATAAAACTGCGGCATGCCGGGCGCAGGCACTATGCCTTGCATCAACGCCGGCGTATTGACTTTGACGCGCGCGGTCTCCGGCAGAATGGTGTGGTGCACGTCCAGTGCCGTGCCGCGCCGGGCGTGGCGCAGCGGCGGAATTTCGTGCATCCATTGGCGGTAATAACGCTGGTCGTAGACATCATGGTGGGTGCCACGCCAACCAAAAACGCCCAACTCCATCTCCACGGCTTCCAGCTTGTCTTTGGGCACCAGGATGTCGATGTCCGAGAAAGTGCGCCCCGTCGCCGCAGGCAGGCCTGCCACCACGTACGCCGCACCTTTGAGCAGCACCGTGCGCACCTCTGCGTCAGCCATCTCGCGACGCAGGCAATGCACTTCCCATATCACCGAGTGCGCCTGACGCTCGGACAAACAGCGTGCGGCAACAAGGTGGTGGCGCGGTTTGACGGGTATGCCCGGCAGCAATCCCGCGTGATCAAGTACGTAGGCCAGTTTCGCCAGCAGATTGGCGCGGTTGCCCTGGCGCACCAGCAGATCCCATTGCGGCTCTGTGAGCGATTGAACGCTTGTGGGCTCCAGCAGCGCTCGGGTGATCAGGCCTTGAGATAACTTCATGCCGCTGACTCTTCTGCCAGCGCATCAAAAACACGCTGCGCGTCATCCAAGCGGCTGTAGCTGAACTGCAAACATTGCGTGCTGTCGATCAGACGGCCCACCGCTTCAAAGCCGCGTTGGCCGTGGATGTGGTAGTTGAACGATTGCTCTGCCAGCAGCAAAAAGGTTTGTGCGCTACTGTGCGGCTCAAGCCTAGGCTCGGCGCCCGCCACGTAGCGCGGCAACACAATCCAGCGTGGACGCACGGGCTCGCGGTGGCGCAACACGCTCTCGGTCGGCGGCGCCAGCAAAGCAACCGTGCCCTTGGTGGTGTTGGGCACGGGTTCGGTCATGCGCGCTTCAGGCGCAAACGCGCGCACCACGTCTATCGATTTGTTCTTCAGGTTGATGGGCCTAGCCATGCCGTGGACCAGGCCGGTGGCCATGTCGTACAGAGCCAGTTCGTCCGACAACAAGCGCCATCCACGCATGACCAAGCCCGCACACAGCGTGCTTTTGCCCGAGCCGGGCGGAGCCGGCAACAAAGCAGCGTGGCCGTTTTTCTCGATCACAGCGGCATGGATGATCAAGTACTGGTGGCTACTGGAGGTCACACACCAGTTCATGCCCCACTCCAGCCCCGCAAATGCCTGACCCAGGGTCAGCGGCACAAAAAAACGGCGGCCATCCACATAAAAGATGGCCTGCCGCTTGAAGCCACTTTGTAATTGCCGCTGACAATCAATTTCGACGTGGAAGTCGGCAAAGCTGTCAGTGGGGCAGACACTGAAATCTGCGTACATACAAGCGATGTCGCGGGGCAGGTGCGGCACATTCGACTTCAACCGCGCCACCAGCGGCCCCAGATCGATCAACAAGTCGCCACGGCGCAGTTGCTGCGCCAGCGCGCCTAGAGAAAAGTCAGATATTTTCAATGCAATGCAGGAATCACAAGACCAACATATTGAAAGCGGCGCAACGTGGCGTCGATGTAGTCCGCGATTTTGTCAGCATTGTGGTCTTCGAAGAACTCCGCAAGCGCAGAAGTCAAAGCAGCAAGTGTTTGCGGCGATGCTTCCAGGGAGCGAAGCAACGCCATACCGAATTCGTCGACCAGATGGGTATCACCGGCACTGGGATTGAAGACGACGATTTGCTCGTCGTGCTCCCACAGCTTAAACAACAACGGCTGCAAAGCAGCCGTTGACCATATCACTTGCATGACGCTTTGAAACCGAAAATCAGATCGACATGTAGTTATTGCGCAGATAAGTGACGATCTTGGATTTCGGCCATGGCGTACCCAAGCCGTTGGGCTGGTAGCTACCTGTAGCCATTTTTGGCAACTGATTTTGACCCGTGGCGTCCTTTGCGCACCACTGGATCTTGTTGGCATTGGTCGGGAACAAATAGTTCAATTGCGCCACGATGATGCAACGAGAAAAGTCGTCACCAGAATTGTTCAGCACATCCACTACCTTGGAGGAACCACTGCAGCCGTTCGGCTTGACGATAGCGCAAGCAGCCACCAGGGAGTCGACAGTGACGTATTTGTATTTGTCACTGCTGGCAATCGTCTTCTTGGTGATCGGATCCTTCGCGGGCACGTTGTTGTACAGGTTGCTGCACTTCGCTTTGAGGGCATCCCATGGCTTGGAAGAGATTCCGGTATCGCTGCGCGCAACGTTGTTGCACCAGTTGCTGATGGCCCAGCACTCGTCCACCACACCGTCATGCGCAGGGTTTGCCTTTTGGCTGGCCGTCAGGTTGGCGGTCATGTTCGAACCCCAGGCCGATGCCGTGCGGCAGTGCCAGGCCATGGCGGGGCTGCTGGCCAATGTTGCAACCACTGGCACACCTGCTGTTCCCAACTTGATGAGCCGACGACGCGACGGAGATTTCACCACGGGCTTGTCGGTAGACGCAGCGATGTTCTCTGGGGTCAAATCTTGGTTCGTGTCATTCATAGCAGGCCTCATGGATCGCAACTTTATGGTGGGCAATTCGCCAATGTGGAGCCCCTTACAGCCTCCAATGAGCCAGAGAAAAGCCGAGCTCTGACTTAACAAAGCATATTCTATGCCGAGAACCATAAGTACGCATAACACAATGATTCATATAAACAAATATCTTAAAAGGCCACGGCAATCGGTCCATATTTAGTGAATATGTAAAAATTTTCGACAGGATTATCCGAACAGTCGCACTGCCCGCCGCCTTAAACTTCGGCTTCCATGACCGAATTCCTGACTGCCGCGTTCTACAAGTTCGCCGAACTTGCCGATTTCCAAGACCTGCGCACGCCCTTACTGGCCGAGTGCGAGGCCCATCGCGTGGTCGGCAATATTCTGCTGGCGCAGGAAGGCGTCAACGGGACCATTGCCGGCCCAGCACCTGGCGTACGCGCCGTGCTCGCCTGGCTGCGTGCCGATAGCCGGCTCGCAAACCTCGAACACAAAGAGGGTTGGGCCGAAAAACAACCGTTTTACCGCATGAAGGTGCGACTTAAACGCGAGATCGTGACCATGGGCCGCCCCGACATCAGCCCCACCAAACAAGCGGGCCACTACGTCAAACCCGAAGATTGGAATGCCCTGCTGGCCGACCCGTCCGTGGTGCTGGTGGACACCCGCAACGACTACGAGGTGGCGATTGGCAGCTTTCGCGGCGCCCTGAATCCGCATACAAGTAGCTTTACCGAGCTACCCGACTGGGTTGAAAAAGCCTCCGCACCCGGTGCCCCGCTTGCCGGAAAACCCAAGGTCGCCATGTTTTGCACCGGCGGCATTCGCTGCGAAAAATCCACGGCGCTGCTGAAGGCCCAGGGGTTTGATGAGGTCTATCACCTCGAGGGCGGCATTCTCAAGTATCTGGAGACTGTGCCCGAGAGCGAGAGCCTTTGGCAGGGCCAATGTTTTGTCTTCGATGAAAGGGTTTCCGTAGGCCATGAACTCAAGCCGGGCGACTATTCACTTTGCCGCTCCTGTCGATATCCCTTGAGTGAACACGACCGCGCCTCGCCGCTATTTGAGCGCGGCGTGAGTTGCGCCCATTGCCACGGCAGCCGCAGCGAGGCGGAACTACAAGCGCTGCGTGAACGTGAACGCCAAATGACTCTGGCCGAAGCACGCCAGCAAACGCACCTGGGCGCACGCCTGGCCTCACACCACAAAGCACCAGCCGAGGCCAGCGACGCAGCAGTTCAACCCGCAGCCGCCACCGCATCCTTGCCGGTGTTCTACTCCTTTCGCCGCTGCCCCTATGCCATGCGCGCGCGCCTGGCGTTGGCCGCCAGTGGCCAGGGTGTTGAGTTGCGCGAGGTGGTGTTGCGCCACAAGCCAGCAGAAATGCTGGCCGCTTCGCCAAAGGGAACGGTGCCAGTACTGGTGCAGCCCAGCGGGCAGGTGTTGGAGCAAAGCCTGGACATCATGCGTTGGGCATTGGCACAGAACGATGCACACAACTGGTTATCGCCCAGCCTTGGCACACTGGCGCAAATGGAGCAGTTGATCACCGAGGTGGATGGCCCATTCAAGCACCACCTGGACCGCTACAAGTACCCCCAGCGGTATACGAACGAGGTCGGCGCCTGCAGTCTCGCCCAGTTCGCCGGCCAGCACCGCACGGCCGCCGCCGAGCTGTTGTTGGCGCTGCTGGAGCCTCGTCTCGCGGCTACGCCCTACTTGTTTGGTGCCGATGCGGCACTGGCCGATATGGCCATCGCCCCGTTTGTGCGCCAGTTCGCCCACGTCGAGCCCGAATGGTTTGCCGCCCAGCCCTGGCCACACCTGGCGCTTTGGCTTCAGCAATGGGAAACGTCCGAGTTGCTGGCAGCAGTGATGCACAAGCTTCCGGCGTGGCAGCCTGGCACCCCGGGTGTGCGGTTTCCTGCGCGCTGATCAGGGCAGCGCTTGCGCCGCCGCAAACAGCACTGACGCGGCCAGCAAGCCCCCGGCGGGCATGTGCCACGACGACGCTTGAAGTTTATGGCTGCGCTGCTCCACCAGCACAAACAAGCCACGGCCACACAACAGGGACAGCACAAACGCCAGCCCCATGCCTGCCAGGTTGTGCCACGGCAGTTCGGGCCAGATGGCGCTCACGCCTTGGTTCACCAGCAGGCAAACCGAGAAGTGAATCAAGAACACAGAATACGACATCTGTCCCAAGCGTTGCAAGGGTCGCAAGCCATTCCACTGGCGCAGCGCGGGCATCATGCCAACGCCGCCAAGCGCCAGGGCGGTCAGCAAGGCCACCAAAATGCGGCCGCGAAAATCCAGCCAGAGCGCAAGTGTTCCCAGAACCGCGAGCAACCATAACCCACGGCTGGGACGGGCCCACTGGCTGCTCCAGTAAGCCAACATGCCCATGCCATAAGCGCCCATGAAGTACAGGCCAGTGGTGTCGAGTTCGGTCTCGAGGTTGAACCAGAATAACGAAGCCACGGTCAACACCAGCGTCGCAGCCGGTGCGGCATAGGCCGCCAGCGCGGTGTGCGGGCGCAGTGTCAGCAGCCAGCGCGTCAACGCCAGCATGCCAACAGCCAAGACGAACAACTGAAAGTCGATCGCCACGTACCATACCCCGGCCGACAATGCTTCATACCCCAAGGTGTCCTGCATCAACAGCACGTGCGCGATCAGCTGCGGCACATCGGGCGAGCCAGGCACGGCGGGCGCGACCGGACCTTGTGCCCAGGCGCGAATGCCGGCCGACACCAGCACACACACGGCCAAGGCGGCCAGATAAGGCAATACCAGACGGAAATAACGGCGGCCAATTTGCGCCAGCGGTGCCTCCGCGCGCACCTGCCCATTGGGCGCCAGACTGGCGGCCGCAAGGTAGCCGCCAAGAACCAAAAACACCTGTACGGCCATACGACCGTAGTCGTAGAGCCACTGCATCAGCTTGGGCACCAGGGCATAGGCGACGTCGGACATCGGCCCGTAAAACGCCAGGTGATGCCACACAATCAGACAACAGGCCAGGCCCTTGACCACATCAAACAAGGGCACACGGTTCGCAACACGCTGCATACAAACACGACTCACACAAAAAAGCGTGCCGCAGCACACTCCCCAGAGACGCGAACGAAACAACGCACGAAGCGACCCAACGGGAAAAAATAAAAGAAGTAACCGGAAAACGAAGGGGGCGCCGAAGCGCCCCGCCGATTCACCAACAGCTTGGAAAATCAGCCCAGCAAGCGGGCGCGCGCTTCTTCGTATTGTCGGCGTAACTGGGCGACCAGTTCGCCAGCACTCTGGATTTTATCGATTGCGCCAATGCCTTGCCCGCAACCCCAAATGTCTTTCCAGGCCTTGGCTGCATCGCCACCAAAGTTCATCTTGGTCGGGTCGCTCTCGGGCAGGTGCTCGGGATCCAGGCCGGCGGCGCGGATAGATGGAGCCAGATAGTTGCCGTGTACGCCGGTGAACAGGTTGCTGTAGACGATGTCGTCGGAGTTGCCGTCGACGATGGCTTGTTTGTAGGCGTCGCTGGCGCGCGCTTCAACGGTTGCGATAAACGCCGAGCCTATGTAGGCAAAGTCTGCGCCCATGGCCAGGGCGGCCAGCACCGCACCACCGCTGGCAATGGCGCCGCTCAAGGCCACAGGGCCATCAAACCACTGGCGAATTTCCTGGATCAGCGCAAACGGGCTCTTCACACCCGCATGGCCACCCGCACCGGCGGCCACGGCGATCAGGCCATCGGCGCCCTTCTCAATCGCCTTGCGTGCAAACTTGTTGTTGATGATGTCGTGCAACACCACGCCGCCATAGCTGTGGGCGGCGGCGTTCACATCTTCACGTGCGCCCAGCGAGGTGATGAGAATCGGCACCTTGTACTTCACACACATTTCCATGTCATGCTCCAGCCGCTCGTTCGACTTGTGCACGATCTGGTTGATGGCGAAAGGCGCAGCCGGCTTGTCGGGGTTGGCCTTGTTGTAGGCCGCCAGGGTTTCGGTGATCTCGGCCAGCCAGTCTTCCAGTTGCGCTGCCGGGCGTGCATTCAGTGCCGGCATGGAACCGACGATGCCGGCCTGGCATTGCGCAATGACCAGCTTGGGGTTGCTGACGATGAACAGTGGCGAGCCGATCACGGGAAGGGACAGTCCGCTCAGCGCGGCAGGCAATTTCGACATTTGGTCTCCTGTTGATGTTCTTTGCTTTATAAGTCCAACAAGCCTCTGGTGCTTGTCACATAAGCGCAGGCAGCTTCGATTTCAATAGCAACTCAGCCGGCGATCAGAAAGCGTCCAGCGCCAGCGCCGTCACACTCTCGGCGCCAAACACAATGCTGTCGCGCACCGCTGGCGCCTTGCTCAGCAAGTGGTCTGCATAAAAGCGTGCGGTGCTGATCTTGGCCTGCATGAAGGGCAGGTCTTCACCCTTGACCGTCAACTCTTCCGCCACCAACAGCGCACGCGCCAACTGCCAACCGGCCACCAGATTACCCGCCAGCATCAGGTAAGGCACGCTGCCCGCATAGGCGGCATTGGGGTTGCTGCGGCCATTCGCCACCATGAAGTCCACCACTTCCAGGAAGGCCTGGCGCGCCGTGCACAGACGATTCGCCACGGCCACGGCATTCGCCCCGCCTTGCTCACGCAAGGCGGCTTCGGTTTTCTCGATCTGGGCGGCAATCGCCTTGGCGTTCTGGCCGCCATCACGTGCCGTCTTGCGGCCCACCAGGTCGTTGGCCTGAATGGCGGTCGTGCCTTCGTAGATGGTCAGGATCTTCGCGTCGCGGTAGTGTTGTGCCGCGCCGGTTTCTTCGATGAAACCCATGCCGCCATGTACTTGCACCCCCAGCGAGGTGACCTCCAGGCTCATCTCGGTGCTGTAGCCCTTGACCAGCGGCACCATGAATTCGTAGAACGCCTGATTCTGTTTGCGCACCTCGGCGTCCGTGTGGTGGTGCGAGGCGTCATAGGCCGCGGCTGCCACGCTGGCCATGGCACGGCAGCCTTCGGTGTAGGCGCGCATGGTCATCAGCATACGCTTCACATCAGGGTGATGGATGATGGGTGCGCTGGCCGCGATGGAGCCATCCACCGGCCGGCTTTGCACGCGGTCCTTGGCGAACTGCACGGCTTGCTGGTACGAGCGCTCGGCCACGGCAATGCCCTGCATGCCCACGGCATAGCGCGCAGCGTTCATCATGATGAACATGTATTCCAGGCCTCGGTTTTCTTCACCGACGATGTAGCCCACGGCGCCGCCATGGTCGCCGTACTGCAGCACGGCCGTGGGCGAGGCCTTGATACCCATCTTGTGTTCTATGCTGACGCAGTGCACGTCGTTGCGTGCGCCCAGCGAGCCGTCGGCGTTGACCATGAACTTGGGCACCACAAACAGGCTGATGCCCTTCACGCCTTCGGGCGCACCGGCCACACGCGCCAGCACCAGATGGACGATGTTCTCGGCCATGTCATGCTCACCGTAGGTGATGAAGATCTTGGTGCCAAAGACCTTGTAGCTGCCGTCGGCCTGCGGTTCGGCACGGCTACGCACCATGGCCAGGTCGCTGCCGGCTTGGGGTTCGGTCAGGTTCATGGTGCCGGTCCATTCGCCGCTCACCAGCTTTTCCAGATAGGTCGCTTTGAGTTCGTCAGAGCCAGCCGTCAACAGGGCTTCGATCGCGCCGTCGCTCAGCAGAGGGCACAGTGCAAAGCTCAGGTTGGCGCTATTGGTCATTTCAATACAGGCCGCGCCAATGGTCTTGGGCAGGCCCTGGCCGCCAAAGTCCACCGGGTGTTGCAGACCTTGCCAACCGCCTTCGGAAAACTGCTTGAACGCGGCCTTGAAGCCGGGCGTGGTGGTGACCACGCCGTCTTTCCAGCTCGATGGATTTTTGTCGCCCTCAAAGTTCAAGGGAGCCAACACGCCGCCAGTGAACTTGGCCGCCTCTTCCAGCACCGCTTGGGCGGTATCCAAACCTGCGTCTTCAAACCCCGGCATCTGCGCCACCTGTTCGATGTTCGCCAAGTGCTGGATGTTGAACAACATGTCTTTGAGGGGGGCGGTGTAGCTCATGGGTTTGTCTCCTGAAAGCTGGGGAAGCGAGATGAAATAGACGGAAAACTGGCGCAAAAAACGAAGAATCAGCGCAAGCGGTCAAAAAAAAGGCACCGCACGCGATGCCTTTCTTCCGCTAGCTTGGCTTAAAGCGCGGCCACCAGCTCGGGTACGGCGGTGAACAGATCCGCCTCGAGGCCGTAATCGGCCACGCTGAAGATAGGCGCTTCAGGGTCTTTGTTGATGGCCACGATGACCTTGCTGTCCTTCATGCCGGCCAAGTGCTGGATCGCACCCGAAATACCGGCGGCGATGTACAGCTGCGGCGCGACGATCTTGCCGGTCTGGCCCACTTGCCAATCGTTCGGTGCGTAGCCAGCGTCCACTGCGGCGCGCGAAGCACCGAGTGCGGCGCCCAGCTTGTCGGCCAGCGGCGTCATCACTTCGTTGAACTTCTCGGCGCTGCCCAGCGCACGGCCACCGGAGACGATGATCTTCGCGGCGGTGAGTTCGGGGCGGTCGTTCTTGGCGATCTCAGCACCCACAAAGGTGGACTTGCCGGTATCGCCCACAGCGGCCACGGTTTCCACGGCGGCAGAACCACCGGTGGCAGCCGCAGGGTCAAAGCCGGTGGTGCGCACGGTCAACACCTTGGTGGCGTCGGCGCTTTGCACGGTGGCGATAGCGTTACCAGCGTAGATGGGGCGCTCGAAGGTGTCGGCGCTGTCAACCTTGATGACGTCGGAGATTTGCGCCACGTCGAGCTTGGCGGCCACGCGTGGGGCGATGTTCTTGCCCGAGGCAGTGGCGGGGAACACGATGTGGCTGTAGCTTGACGCCACAGCCAACACCTGGGCGGCCACGTTTTCGGCCAGGCCGTGTTCAAAGCCAGCGGCATCGGCGTGCAGCACCTTGGTCACACCAGCGATTTGCGCGGCAGCGGCAGCGGCGGCAGCGGCATTGGCGCCGGCCACCAGCACGTGCACGTCACCACCGCACTGGGCAGCGGCGGTCACGGTGTTCAGGGTTGCGCCCTTGATGGACGCGTTGTCGTGTTCAGCAATTACGAGAGCAGTCATGATGTCTTTCCTAAGTCCTTTAACAAGTTAGCGAGACACTGTTGGCGGGCCTGCCTCTATCGGGAACACCGTGGAACTGGCTTTGCCAGGCCACTGGTGTTGCCCCCTGCAAGGGGGTTGGCGAAGCGACACGCAGTGCGCGCAGACTGGGGGTGTTAGATAACTTTCGCTTCGGTTTTGAGTTTGGCAACGAGGGTAGCAACGTCAGGCACCTTGATACCGGCGCTGCGCTTCGGTGGTTCGCTGACCTTCAGCGTCTTCAGGCGCGGGGCCACATCAACACCCAGATCTTCAGGCTTGACGATGTCGAGTTGCTTCTTCTTGGCCTTCATGATGTTGGGCAGCGTGACATAACGCGGCTCGTTCAGACGCAGGTCGGTGGTGACCACGGCCGGCAGGCTGAAGGACACGGTTTCCAGGCCGCCGTCGACTTCACGCGTGACGGTGGCTTTGCCGTCGGCCACTTCCACCTTGCTGGCGAAGGTGGCTTGCGGCAGATCGGCCAGTGCGGCCAACATCTGGCCGGTCTGGTTGCTATCGTCGTCGATGGCTTGTTTGCCCAGGATGACCAGGCCAGGTTGTTCTTTTTCAACCAATGCCTTGAGCAGCTTGGCCACGGCCAGGGGCTGCAGGTCTTCATTGCTTTCCACCAGGATGGCGCGGTCGGCACCTATGGCCATGGCGGTGCGCAGGGTTTCCTGGCATTGGGTCACGCCACAGGAAACGGCGATCACTTCGGTGACCACGCCCTTTTCCTTGAGCCGTACGGCTTCTTCAACGGCGATCTCGTCGAAGGGGTTCATGCTCATTTTGACGTTGGCGATGTCTACCCCCGTGTTGTCGGACTTCACACGCACTTTGACGTTGTAGTCGACCACACGCTTCACGGCTACCAGGACCTTCATGAATTCGGCTCCACAGAGTTATTGATGATTGAACAGCGAGTTTCCATCGCGGATTTTATGCCCGGCCGATTTGGCGGCCCTGTGAGCACGTGGCAAACGCCGGGCCTAGTCTGGCGGCCTTGGTTTGCACACCGCCACAAAAAAGCACGATCGTTCTTTTCTAACGACGATTATAGGGGGCGAACGGGCCGGGGCAATCTTTTCTATCGCCAACCGGACAGCTGCGGCACACCCTTGCCCCGCAGTCAGCGATGCCCGGGGCATCAGGCTGCGCCGTTGAGCATCTGTCCATAAGTCGTGAGCATGAGGACAGGCGTGCCGAACACACCGATTCTTTGCCACCCGATTCAATGCACTTCGCTCACATCGCCCGTTGAGCCGGCCACCACCGCCGCCGCAGAGGCCGCGCGTACATGCAACACACGCTGCGGATACGGAATGTCCACATTGTGCGCACGCAGCACCCGCAAGATCGCCATATTGATTTCGGAGCGTAAATTGCCCTGCCCGTTTTCCGGGTCGTTAAACCAATAGGACACGCGAAACTCCAGTCCGTCGGCGCCGAACGCGCTGAGCGACACGCCCGGGCCCGGGTCTTTCAAGACACGCGGCATTTGCTGCACCGTTTGCAGCAGCAGTGCGGCGACCTGGTCTGCGTCACTGTCATAACCCACGGACACCACCGTGGATTGGTTGATGTTGCGGTTGTTCAACGACCAGTTCTCCACCCGCTGGGTGATCAGCAACTCGTTGGGCACGATGGATTCAATACCGTTGGGCGCCGTGACCACGGTGTAGCGCGCATTGATGTCGGTGATGCGCCCGGCAAAACCGTCAACCTGCACGAAGTCGCCTATACGCATGCTGCGCTCGGCCAGGATGACAAAGCCGCTGACATAGTTGGACGCCAGCTTCTGCAGGCCAAAACCAATGCCCACGCCTATGGCCCCGCCCAGCACCGACAAGGCGGTGAGGTCTATGCCCACGGTAGACAGCGCCAGCAGCACGCCCACAAACACCATCAGCGCGCGTGTGGCATTGCTCACCGCTTTGCGCAGTGACAACTCGCTGCCCGTGGCGTTCTTCAACAGGCGCGTCTCAATCGCCGCCGAGATCCACAGCGTGACAATCATCACCAGCCCAGCCGTGAGCGCGCCCTCCAGCATGGTACGCACCGATAGCGTGGCGCTGCCGATCTTCCATTTGATCTGATCCAGCTCATCCAGCAACACAGGCAACAAGCCACTCACCCACAACACCATGGCCAGCCAGGCCAGCCATGAAATGGTGCGCTCCAGCATGCGCACCAGCGGCGTGTTTTTGAACGCCACCTGCAGTACCTTCACCCCCACACGTATCACTGCCAGCGAAATCAACACCGGCAGCGCAATCTTGAACAGCGCCAGCGGCATCCACTTGGCCGTCAACTCCTGCGCCACAAACGCAAACAACAGCCAAGCCAGGGGAAACAGCACACCGTCAATCAAGCGGCGGCCAAACGTGATGGACTCTTCGTGTGCACCACCCGCGCTGCGGCGCAGCGCGGCCACCACGCCATAGGCCAAGGCCGCACAGACCAGCACCACGGCTAATTCCGCCAAGGCCGTGGGTTGGCTCAGCGCACGCGCCCAGTCGTCAAGCGTGACGATGCGGTTGCTGTCATGCATGGTTGGCAGGCTCAAACTTGCCATCGTGGGCATCCTTCTTTCAGTCTTCTACAAGGGGAATGGATACGGGCCGCAACTGCCGCCCCAGGCGAATGCGCTAAACGTCGGCCAGCACACGCAAGTGCGCTTCCACACTGCGACCCAAGGCGCTTAGGTTGTAGCCACCCTCCAGGCAACTGACGATGCGGCCTTTGGCATAGGCGTCGGCCAGGGCTTTCAGGCGCCAGGTGATCCAGGTGTAGTCGGCCTCGACCAAACCCAGTTGGCCCATGTCGTCTTCACGGTGGGCATCAAAGCCGGCGCTGACGATGAGCAGCTCGGGTGCAAATTCTTCCAGGCGCGGCAGCCACATCATCTCCATGATCTCGCGCACCTCCATGCCTTTGGTGTACGCGGGCACGGGCACGTTGAGCAGATTGCTGGCGTTCAAGGCCGAGCCTTCGGGGTAGAACGGATGCTGGTACATGCCAACCATCAAGATGCGCTCGTCGCCGGCCACGATGTCTTCGGTGCCGTTGCCGTGGTGCACATCGAAGTCGACGATGGCCACACGCTTCAACCCGTGCTGGGCCAGCGCATGGTGCGCCGCTATCGCCACGTTGTTGAAGAAGCAAAAGCCCATGGCCTTGTCGCGGCAGGCGTGGTGGCCCGGCGGACGCACGGAACAGAAGGCGTTTTCCAGCGCGCCGGACATGACGCCGTCCACCGCCGCCACGGCCGCACCCGCTGCATGCAGCGCGGCTTGCCAGGTGTGGGTGTTGATATAGGTGTCGGGGTCTAGCGCCGCATGTTTGGGGCCACCGGCGGCGATTTCGCTGGCCAGTTGCGCACTCATGGCCTGCAGCCGGGCCACGTAGCCTGCGCCATGGGCGCGCTCGATTTGCGCCAGCGTGGCAGCCGGTGCGGTGATGTGCTCCAACGCATCGGCCACGCCGCAAATAAGCAGCCGGTCGTCGATGGCGCCCAGGCGTTCGGGGCATTCCGGGTGCCCGTCGCCCATCTCGTGTTGACGACAAGAAGGGTGGGTGAAGTATCCGGTTTTGGGCATGGTTAAAAGCCGAAGGGCGGTAAATTGCGGTAACGTCCTGCCAATATGCTTGCACAACAGAAATTGACGTCGTTACTCGATCAGCTTAACACGGTGATCGTCGGCAAATCCGACCAAGTTCGAGACTGCGTCGCCTGCCTGCTCGCGGGTGGCCACCTGCTGATTGAAGACGTGCCCGGCGTCGGCAAAACCACCCTGGCCCACGCCCTGGCGCGCAGCTTCGGGCTGCAATTCTCGCGCGTGCAGTTCACCGCCGACCTGATGCCCAGCGACCTCACCGGCGTCTCGGTATTCGAGCGCGGGCGCGAAGCCTTTGTGTTCCACCCCGGCCCGGTGTTTGCGCAGATTTTGTTGGCAGATGAGATCAACCGCGCCAGCCCGCGCACCCAGAGCGCGCTGCTCGAGGCCATGGAAGAAAAGCAGGTGACGGTGGAAGGCGCCACGCGTCCGCTGCCCACGCCGTTTTTTGTGATTGCCACACAAAACCCGACCGACCAGTTGGGCACCTTTCCACTGCCCGAATCGCAGCTCGACCGTTTTCTGATGCGCATCTCGCTGGGCTACCCCGACCGCGCAGCCGAGCGTGTGTTGCTTGCCGGGCAAGACCCGCGCGAGCGGGTGGAAACACTGGACCCGCTGCTGACCCTGGCCGAGCTGCAGCAGTTGCAGCAACAGGTGCTGAAGATCCACACGGGTGCACCGCTGCTGGAGTATGTGCAAGACCTGCTGGCGGCCACACGCTCGGGCCGCTGGTTTGTGCAAGGCCTGAGCCCACGCGCCGGCATTGCCATCGTGCGCGCGGCCAAGGCGCAGGCGCTGTTGAGCGGGCGCGACTACGTGGCACCGGACGACGTGCAAGCCATACTGCCGCAAACCGTGGCGCATAGGCTGGTACCTACCGGCGACGCCGGGCGCGGCGCGGTCGAACAGGTGCTGGCGATGATAGAGGCCGTGCCGCTGGCCTGACACCAAGCATGGCTGTCACTTCCCGGCGCTGGGCACACCTGAACCCGTTCACCCCGCTGAGCACCGCGCTGCGCCGGCGCTTCGAGCGTTGGTGGCAGGCGCGCCTGCCGCTGTCCGACACCCTGCAGCTCACCCAGCGCAACGTCTACATCCTGCCGACCACACCCGGCTGGGTGCTGGCCGCCACGCTGGCCGTGTTGCTGCTGGCCAGCATCAACTACCAGCTCAACCTGGGTTACCTGCTGACCTTTCTGCTCGCCGGTTGTGCCGCCGTGGGCATGCATGTGGCGCACGCCACCTTGCGCGGCTTGGACCTGAAACTGGTGGCACCCGAGGCGCAGTTCGCCGGCCGCAGCGCGGTGCTCACGGTGCAGCTCAGCAACAGCCGCCGCCGCGCGCGCCGCGCGATTGCGCTAAGCCTGCAAGACACCCGCCACTGGGCCTTCACCGATGTGCCCGCGCGCGGCAGCAGCACGGTGCACGTGGCCTTTATGCCGACCACGCGCGGCCTGCACCGCGTGCCCGCGCTCACGGCGGAAACACGTTTTCCGCTGGGCAGTTTTCGCGTCTGGTGTTATTGGCGCCCGGCGGCCCAGTTGCTGGTCTACCCCGCACCCGAGACCCACGCGCCGCCGCTGCCGCCGGCCACGCCACAGCCCGGCCACAGCGCCCACAGCCCCAGCCAGGCGAGCAGCGAATTTGACGGCGTGCGTGCCTACCGCCGTGGCGATCCGCGCAAACTCATCGTCTGGAAAAAAGCCGCCAAGTCGGGTGAACTGGTGAGCCGCGACAGCCCGCAAAGCCAACCCCAGGCGTTATGGCTGGACTTGGCGCAAACCGGCGGCGGCACGCTGGAAGCACGCCTCAGCCGCCTGTGTGCCTGGGTGCTGCAAGCCGAAGCCCTGGGCCTGGACTATGGCCTGCGCCTGCCCGGCCGCGAGCTCAAGCCCGACACCGGCGCGCTGCACCAACGCCGCTGTCTGGAAGCACTGGCGCTGGCCTAGCCGGCACCCGGCACACACCGCCAGTTCACTACCAAAAAAGAAGCAGCTCACGCATAACCCATCAGCGCCAATGGCCGATTTACCCATCACCCCTTCGAGTACCGCAAGCCCTTGGCAATCGGCCCGCCAGACCCTGGCTGCCTTGCCACGCGACAGCCGCGACACCTTATTCCTTTTGGTGGTGGTGGCCTGGGTGGTGTTGCCACAAATCGGCAACCTGCCCTGGTGGGTGAGCCTGGGCGCCGGCTGCCTGCTGGCCTGGCGCGGCTGGCTGGCCTGGCATGCGCGCCCGCTGCCCAACCGCTGGTGGCTGTTGGCGTTGCTGGGCCTGGCGATGCTGGCCACCCTGGCCACACACCGCACGCTGGTCGGGCGGGATGCGGGTGTCACGCTGGTGGTGCTGCTGCTGGTGTTGAAAACGCTGGAGCTGCGTGCACGGCGCGATGCGTTTGTGGTGTTCTTCCTGGGCTTCTTCACGATGCTCACCAACTTTTTTTTCTCGCAGTCGCTGCTCACAGCCGTGGCCATGTTGATCGGCTTGCTGGGCTTGCTCACGGCCTTGGTCAACGCCCACCTGCCGGTGGGCCGCCCGCCCCTGGCCGAGTCGGCGCGTATGGCCGGCTGGATGGCGCTGCTGGGGGCACCGGTGATGCTGGCGCTGTTCATGCTGTTCCCGCGCATGGCGCCGCTGTGGGGCATGCCCAGCGATGCCATGAGCGGGCGCAGTGGTCTCTCAGGCAGCATGCAGGTGGGCGATATGGCCAGCCTGGTGTTGAGTGATGCGATTGCGCTGCGGGTGCGGTTTGCAGACTCGCCACCGGCGCAGAATGCGCTGTACTTTCGCGGCCCGGTGCTGTCCGAGTTTGATGGCCGGCAATGGCGCCCACGTTATGCCAACGCCTGGCCCGGCGCGGCACGCGAAGCCACGTTGACGGTCAACGGCACACCCCTGCGTTATGAGGCCACCGTCGAGCCGAACAACCGCCCGTGGCTGTTGTTGCTGGACGCCACACCCAACGCGCCAAATGTGCGTGGCGATGCCGTCGGCAATGTGGCCATGACACCCGATCTGCAGTGGCTGGCCAGCCGCCCGCTGACCGACCTCACCCGTTACAGCGCGCTCAGCTACCCCGCGTTTCGCCATGGCCCCGAGCTACGCCGCAGCGCGCGCCTGCTGGCCGACCTGGCCCTGCCGCCGGGCTTCAACCCGCGCACGCTGCAGCTCGCGGCCGACATGCGCCGCGAGGCACCACAAGCCAGCGCCGCGCAACAGCTGGAGGCCGTCCTGCAGCGCCTGCGCACCGGCGGCTACAGCTATACGCTGGAGCCCGGCGTCTACGGCCAACACACGGCCGATGAATTCTGGTTCGACCGCAAGGCCGGCTTCTGCGAACACTTTGCGTCGTCGTTCGTGATCTTGATGCGCGCACTCGACATCCCGGCGCGTGTGGTCACGGGCTACCAGGGCGGCCAAGTCAACAACCTCGACGGCTACTGGACGGTACGCCAAAGCGACGCCCACGCCTGGGCCGAGGTCTGGCTGGAGGACCAGGGCTGGGTGCGTGTAGACCCCACGGCCACCGTGGCCCCGGGACGCGTCGGGGCACTGGAGCGCCTGGCCGCACCCCAGGGCGTGTTTGGCACCGCGCTCGGCACGGTAAGCCCCACGGCCGCGGCCCAACTGCGCGCCGTCTGGGAAGCCGTCAACAACCGCTGGAACCAATGGGTGCTGAACTACACCCAAACGCGCCAGCTTGACTTGCTGAAGTCGATTGGTTTCGAGGCCGAGGATTGGCAAGACCTGCTGCAGGCGCTGGGCCTGCTGCTGGCCGGCGTTTGCCTGGCCGGTGCGGCCTGGACACTGCTCGGCCGGCGCACGCGCGACCCCTGGCAGCAGCTGCACCAACGCGCCCAGGCATACATGCGCAAAGCCGGCATCGCCGTGCCGCCGCACGCCGGCCCGCGCCAAATGGCGGCCCTGCTGCAAGCGCACGGCAAGCCCGCTGCGACACACACCTTCCAGGCCTGGCTGCTGCAACTGGAAATACAGCGTTATGCGCCGGAACCCGGCGTCAGCCTCGCTAGACTCAGGCGAACGTTTCCGAAATTGGCTGAATGAAAACTTTCCTTAAAATTGCTCTGGTTGCGATAGCAGCTTGCGCAGTCCCCGCTTACGCAAAAGCCGAAAAGCCCTCAAAAACAAAACCCGCAGCCGCGAAAGCTGCGCCAACCACTCCCTATTCGACCCGCGACGACGTGATGGCCGAGGCCGACGACATCGCCGCGCGCCGCGACCTCGACCGCGAATGGGTACGCCAAGCCATAGGCCAGGCGCGCATGTTGCCCACTGTGGTGCGTTTGATGACCCCCGCCCCACGCGGCACGGCGAAGAACTGGGCGGTCTACCGCAGCCGCTTCATAGACCCGATCCGCATCCGCGCAGGTGTGCGTTTCTGGCAGGCCAACCGCCAGTGGCTGGAGCGCGCCGAGGCCGAGACCGGCGTGCCGGCGCAAATCATCGTTGGCATCATTGGCGTGGAAACCGTCTACGGCCAGCAAATGGGCAACTTTCGTGTGATGGACGCCCTGACCACCCTGGCCTACGACTTCCCCGCCGCACACCCGCGCGCCAAGGAACGCGCGGCCTACTTCAAGGGCGAACTCGAACAAGTGTTGAGCCTGGCCAACCGCACCGGCATAGACCCCATGGACCTGCGTGGCAGCTACGCCGGCGCCATGGGCATGCCGCAGTTCATGCCCACCAGCTGGGCGCAATGGGCGGTGGACTTTGACGGCGATGGCAAGATCGACCTGTTCAACAGCCCGGCCGATGTGATTGGCTCGGTGGCCAACTACTTCAAGTCGTTTGGCTGGAAACCGGGCATGCCCACCCACTACCCGGTGCGCTTCAACCTCGATAGCGTGGACATGAACGCACTGATGGCGCCCGACATCCTGCCCACCTTCGGCGTGGCCAGCTTCACCGCCAAGGGCGCCGTGCTCGAAGGCGCCGCGCTGCAACACAACGGCCCGCTGGCCCTGATCGAACTGCAGAACGGCGATGCGCCCGCGAGCTACGTGGCCGGCACCGAGAACTTCTACGTCATCACGCGCTACAACTGGTCGAGCTACTACGCCATGTCGGTGATAGACCTGGGCGATGCGGTGGCGGCGGCATTGAACCCGTAAGCCCAGCCTGCGCCGACGCGATTCTGCGTGGGCGAGTAGGATGGCCTTTCGTCAACTGCTGTTGTGAAAGGGCCTTATGTCGAACGTGTCGCACATTGAGCCACGCACCGAAGTCTTGATCGTGGGCGCAGGCCCCACCGGTTTGGTTCTGGCCCTGTGGCTCACTGAGCAAGGCATCCAGGTGCGTGTGGTCGACAAGGCTGCGGGCCCCGGCAGCACTTCGCGGGCCATGGCGGTGCAGGCCCGCACGCTGGAGCTTTACCGCCAGCTCGACCTGAGCGACGCGGTAGTGGCCGCGGGCCACCAAAACCCCGCCATCAACCTGTGGATCAAAGGCCAGAAGAAGGCCCAGCTCGGCTTTGGCACGGCAGGCGAGCACCTCACACCCTACCCCTTTCTGCTGGTCTACCCGCAAGACCAACATGAGTATTTGCTGACCGAGCGCCTGGCGAGCATGGGTGTGCAGGTGGAACACCAAACCGAATGCACCGGCTTTGAAGACCGGGGCGGGCACGTTGTCGCCACGCTGCGCAGCGCTGACGGGCAAGAACAACGCTGCGAAGCGCGTTTTCTGGCCGGCTGCGACGGAGCCAAATCGCCCATACGCCACCAGTTGGGCACGGGATTTGATGGCGGCACCTACGCGCAGATTTTTTACGTCGCCGACGTCGAAGTCACCGGCCCGGCGGCCGACGGCGCGGCCCACATTGCGCTCGACGACGCTGACTTTGTCGCCCTGCTGGCCTACGGCCAAGGCGCGGGCCAGACCACCCAAGCCCGGCTGATTGGCGCCGTGCGCGACGAGCGCGAAGATGCCGACAGCCTGGGCTTTGACGACGTGAGCCACCGCGCCATCGACGCCTTGGGTTTGCAGGTGCAGAAGCTGCACTGGTTCTCCACCTACCGTGTGCACCACCGCGTGACGCGCCACTACCGTGTGGGCCGCACGTTTTTGCTCGGCGACGCCGCCCATGTGCACAGCCCGGCGGGCGGCCAGGGCATGAACACCGGCATTGGCGACGCCATCAACCTGGCCTGGAAACTCGCCGCCGTGCTGCGCCAGCAAGCACCCGATGCCTTGCTTGACAGTTATGAGGTGGAGCGCAAAGCCTTCGCCTTGAAGTTGGTGGAGACCACCGACCGGCTGTTCAGCTTCGTCACCAGCGAAAGCCATTTCGCCAACTTTGTGCGCACGCAGATCGCGCCCATATTGGCGCCGCTGGCTTACGGTGTGGATGCCGTGCGCGAATACATGTTTCGTGTGTTGTCGCAGACCTTGATCAACTACCGCCACAGTCCGCTGAGCATGGGCACACAGGACGAAGACCAAGTCCATGGTGGCGACCGCCTGCCCTGGGTGGCCACCCATGATGGCCCCGAGAAAGGCGCCGAGCACGGCACGGACAACTATGAGAGCCTGCGTGACATCACCTGGCAAGTGCACATCTACGGCGACCCGACCGAGCCGGTGACCGAAGAACTGCTCCAGGCTTGCGCCGCTTGCGGTGTGCCGCTGCGCCGTTTCGACTACACCCCGGCCCACCAGGCGGCCGGCCTGGCCCGCGACGCGCTGTATCTGCTGCGCCCCGACACCTACGTCGCCATGGTCGAACCCACGGGCGACGCGCAAGCCCTGGCACGTTATTTTGCCGAGCGCGGCATACGGCTGGGTTCCGACTGACCGGAGCAGCGCCCCAGAAAGGATGGGGAAAGGCCTGCTGTGGGTGAATCCCTGGGGCCCAGCAGTTGTTTTGCATCCACGATCAGGTTTTGCGCGTATGGCGGACATGCAAACACCTGTTTCACAATGCCCTCATGACTGCATTGAACCCCGACGCCGAACTCATGGCGCTGATCGATCGTATAGGCCAGCACGACGAAGCCGCCCTGCGCCAGCTCTACGACAAAACCTCGTCCAAGCTGTTTGGACTGGCCATGCGTGTGGTGCGCCAGCGCGATGGGGCGGAGGACGTGTTGCAGGAAAGCTTCTTGACCGTGTGGCGTGCGGCCGGCGACTACCGCGCCAGCCTGAGTCCGCCCATGGCCTGGCTGGGCTTGATTGTGCGCAGCCGGGCACTCGACTTTCTGCGCAAGCGCCGTGCCGAGCGCACACACCTGAGCGACGAATACGACGAGCTAGGCGCGGATGCCTTGCCCGCCGAGAGTGGCAACCCCTTGGACATGGCGCAAGCCAGCGAACAAGCCTGGGCCTTGCACCAATGCCTGAACCGGCTGGAAGCACGGCAGCGCGAAGTGGTCAGCCTGGCCTATCTGCGCGACCTGAGTCATGGCGAGTTGTCGACTCAGCTGAAGTTGCCGCTGGGCACCGTCAAATCATGGATACGCCGCAGCCTCGACAAGCTGCGCGAATGCATGAACCGCACTGCTGCGTGAAGGGGGCGCCATGAACATCAGCGGCAAACCCCAACTGCTAGACCGCCTGGCCGCGAGCCACGCGGTGGGCACCATGCGCGGCGGCGCACGCCGCCGTTTCGAAACCCTGGCACGCGAACATGCACCCGTGCGTGCCGCGGCCCTGGCCTGGCAAGGCCGGCTGGCCAGCATGACCGAACTGCAAAGCCCCATCAAGCCGGACCCGGCCGTGTGGCTGCGCATCCAGAACGTGCTGGACGGCGAAAAAGAGCAACGCGCGCTGGCGGCGCAACGCACAGCGACACCGAAATCTGCGCCGTCGCCATCACCACGCGCGGGCTGGTTGGCCAACCTCGCCCTGTGGCGCGGCGCCAGCCTGGCGGGTGCCTTGGCCACGGTATTGGCCGTCGTTGTTGGCCTGGACCTGAAGCAGCAACTCGACACCACCCCCGCCGTGCAATACGTAGCTGTGCTGGCCAACGACAAAGCCGCGCCCTCGGTGCTGGTCACCTTCGACCCCAAGAACAAACAACTGGTGTTGCAACGCCTGGGCGACTTCAAGGAAGGCGCTGACAAATCGCTGCAACTCTGGGCCCTGCCGCCCGACGGCAAGCCGCGCTCGCTGGGCGTGATGAGCGATGCCCCCGCGTTAAAACTCACGGCCGCAGAGTCGCAAGTGCAGGCCGTGCCCGCCCTGGCCATCAGCCTGGAGCCCAAGGGTGGTGTGCCCAGCGAAGGCGGACCTACCGGGCCGGTGCTGTTCAGCGGGCCTTTGATTGAGAAAACCCTGTAGACCCAACGGCCTTCAATCAAATCAAAAAAGATAGCTTCTTGCGCTTTCTGAATAAGCCCAGAACCGTCTTTTCATCCAAATTTTCAGCCACCACAGAGGCGAAAACCTGAGGACCCGCTCGCCGCCAGGCTGTCCCCTAGTTGACTTAACAAAGCATTCACAATATAATTGTTTTGCTTTTAACAACTAATTGAAAAACACCTCGTGCCTGCCGTTGCACTTTTTCGGCAGGTGTTGTCTTTTCACTGCGGCGCCTCTGCCGCACCAAACCTCTTCTCTCCGTTGAACCCCTGCGCGTCGGTTTAAGCCCTGCCGCAGATGCCGACCTTTCGGCGATCCCGTCGTTCACCAACCAAAACATCAGTACGCGTTTCACCGTGTGCCGGTGTTGGGCTTTGCCCATTTCCGCAGTCGTCAAGCTTGGCGGCGTTTCGTCCACTCTTTTTTCAAGGAGCCCAAACGCATGGCAAAAGATATCGTCATCGACCACGTGTTCAAGGTCTTCGGGGAACAGCCCGAACAAGCCCTGAAGCTCGTCCAACAAGGCTTGTCCAAGTCTGAAATCCTCGCCCAAACAGGCAACTCCATAGGCGTGTTCGACGCCACGTTTGACATCAAGGCCGGCGAGATCTTCGTCATCATGGGTTTGTCGGGCTCGGGCAAGTCCACGCTGGTACGTTTGCTGAACCGGCTCATCGAACCCACAGCCGGGCGTATTCTGGTCGACGGCACCGACATCAACACCCTGGGCGACAGCGCCTTGCGTGCGCTGCGCCGCAAAGACATCAGCATGGTGTTCCAGTCGTTTGCCTTGATGCCGCACATGACCGTGCTGGACAACACCGCCTTTGGCCTGGAGCTGGCCGGTGTGGACCGCGCCGAGCGCCAGGCCCTGGCCGCCAAGGCGCTGGAGCAGGTGGATCTGGGCGGCTGGGGCGCAAGCTACCCCGATGAATTGTCGGGTGGCATGCAGCAGCGTGTGGGCCTGGCGCGTGCCTTGGCCAGCGACCCGTCGATTCTGTTGATGGACGAAGCCTTTTCCGCCCTCGACCCCATCATCCGCACCGAAATGCAAAGCGAGCTGCTGCGCCTGCAGCAGATCCAACGCCGCACCATCGTCTTCATCTCGCATGATCTGGACGAGGCCATGCGCATTGGCGACCGCATCGCCATCATGAAAGACGGCCACGTCATTCAAGTCGGCACGCCGGATGAAATCCTGCGCAACCCGGCCGACGACTACGTGCGCAACTTTGTGCGCGGCGTGGATGCGGCCTCGGTCTTCAAGGCCGGCGACATCGCGCGCAAGTCCATGACCGTGGTGTCCGAACGCAGCGACCGGGGTTGCCGCGCCGCGTTGCAGCAGTTGCAAACCCACGACCGTGAATACGCCACCGTGGTCACGCCACAGCAGCAGTATCTGGGCACGGTCTCGGCCGAGTCGCTGCGCCAGGCACTGGAGGGCCAGAGCGGCATGCTGGGCCTGCAACACGCTTACCTGCAGGGCATGGAGCCAATAGCCGCCGACGCCCCGGTGGCCGAGCTGTTTGCCCAAGTGGCGCAAGCGCCCTGCCCCGTGCCCGTGGTCAGTACCGGCGGCCGCTTCCGTGGCACGGTGAGCAAAACCACGCTGCTGATGTTTTTGGATCGGGACACACCACCCGTCCCCCCTACATCACCGTCCACATCGCCGCAAACCATCCAACCCACGGCAAGCCCTGCCCCACTCGCTGAAAGGAGCCACGCTTGAGCAACGCAACCGACGTCACAAACACCATCAACCCAAGCGACGCCCTCGCCCAGACCACCACGCCAGACTTGGCGCCAAACCCCGCATCCACACCCGATGCCGATCCGTGGGCCAGCATCAGCCAAAGCGCGCCCGCAGCCGATCCAACGCAAACGGCCCAAGCCTTGGACCCGAACGCCGCTGCCGCTGCGGCCGATCCATGGTCTAACGTCAACGACACCGGCGCCAACACCGACTGGCTCGGCGCCCCCACTGGCACAGATGCAGCCACGGGTGTAGACCCCAGCGCCACGCACTTCCATCTGAGCCAGCTCTGGGACGGCAGCCTGCCGGCCGAGCGCTGGATCAACGATGGCCTGACCTACCTGGTCGACCACTTCCGCCCCTTCTTCCAAACCCTGCGCGGCCCCATCGACGGCCTGCTCACCGGCGTGGAAGGCATGCTGCAAAGCGTGCCCACGCTGGCCATGGTGGGCCTGCTGAGCCTGCTGGCCTGGCAGTTTGCCGGCCGCCTGGTCGGCCTGGGTGCGCTGGTGTCGCTGCTGCTGGTGGCCATGCTGGGCATCTGGCCCGAAGCCATGGTGACCCTGTCGCTGGTACTGACCTCGCTGGCCTTCTGTTTGGCCATTGGCATTCCGCTGGGCATTGCGCTGGCCAGCAGCGACCGTGCCCAACGCGCCATGCGCCCGCTGCTCGATGCCATGCAGACCACACCGGCCTTTGTTTACCTGGTGCCGGTGGTGATGTTGTTTGGCATTGGCAATGTGCCGGGTGTCATCGTCACCATCGTCTTCGCACTGCCACCGCTGGTGCGCTTGACCAACCTGGGCATTCGCCAGGTGCGGCCCGATTTGGTGGAGGCCGCACGCGCCTATGGTGCTTCGCCCTGGCAAATGCTGGTGAAGGTGCAACTGCCGCTGGCCATGCCGTCCATCATGGCCGGCATCAACCAGGCGCTGATGTTGTCGCTGTCCATGGTGGTCATCGCCTCCATGATTGCCGTGGGTGGCCTGGGCCAGATGGTGTTGCGCGGCATTGGCCGGCTCGACATGGGCCTGGCCACCGTGGGTGGCCTGGGCATTGTGCTGCTGGCCATCACGCTGGACCGCATCACCCAGGCCATGGGCCAGGCGCAACGTGGCTCGCGCCACTGGTGGCAGCGTGGGCCTGTGGGCTTGGTGATGCGCCTGGTGCCGCTCCCTTCCACCCCATCTAGCCGCGCTCCCACTTCAAACGAAGCCACAACTACTGCTCCCGCTGCCTCGAAAACTCTGCAAAGGATTGCCGCATGACCCAGAACATCTCTACATCCATCTCGCGCTGTGTCGCTGCTGGTCTGCTTGCAATCGGCAGCATGGGCAGCGCCGCCATGGCCAACGACCTGCCTGGCAAAGGTGTCAGCGTGCAACCGATCAAAAGCTCTATCGCCGAAGAGAGTTTTCAAACCATACTGGTCAGCCGTGCGCTGGAAAAACTCGGCTACAGCGTCAAGCCAACACAGGAAATTGAATACGCCACGGGCCACCTTTCGCTGGCCAATGGTGATGGCACTTTTGCTGCCGCGCATTGGGACCCGTTGCACGCTGATTTCTACAAAAACGCCGGTGGCGACGCCAAGCTCTGGCGCAACAGCACCTATGTCACACACTCGCTGCAAGGTTATCTGATAGACAAGAAAACCGCCGACCAGTACCACATCACCAACATAGGCCAACTGGCCGACCCTAAGCTCGCCAAGCTGTTCGACACCAACAACGACGGCAAAGCCGACCTCACGGGTTGCAACCCGGGCTGGGGCTGTGAGTTGGTGATAGAGCACCAGCTCGACGCCTACAAGCTGCGCAACACGGTGACACACAACCAGGGCAGCTACTCGGCCCTGATCGCCGACACCATTGCGCGTTACAAACAGGGCAAGCCGGTGCTGTACTACACCTGGACGCCCTACTGGGTGAGCGGCGTTCTGGTGCCCGGCAAAGACGTGGTGTTCCTGCAGGTGCCACACTCTGCCCTGCCCGGCGCACAGGGCCAGCTCAGCACCAAGACTGCTGATGGCCGCGACTACGGTTTCACCCTCAACGTACAACGCATCGTGGCCAACCGCGCGTTTGTCGAGAAGAACCCCGCCGCCGGCAAACTGTTCGAGTTGATGAAACTGCCCGTGACCGACATCAACGCGCAAAACCTGCGCATGCGCGGTGGCGAGAACACACAGGCCGCGATCGAGCGCCATGTGGACGGCTGGATCAAGGCCCACCAAGCCACGTTTGATGGCTGGGTGAAACAAGCGCAGGCCGCGGCACAGTAGACACTTTGCCCCGCCCGCCACAAGGCCCGTTCGCGGGCCTTTTTGGTGTCTGCCGCGCCCAAAACGCCACCTGGCTTGCTGAATTCTTGGCCGTGTTTGCCCGATCCTCCGGGTTTGCAGCACAAGTACAGACAAGCGCGGCCCAGATGTTTAAGCTTGGCGCCATGCTGACATCTGCCCCTTCATCCCTGCGTGACGGCCCTTCCGCTGCGCAACTGCAAACCACCGTGATGCGTGCCGAACTGGCCGCGCTGATCGACCGGTTCACCGGCACCGACGGTGTGCTCGACACCGCCGTGCCACGCCTCATGTTGGCACGGGTGTCGCAGGTAGGGCTGCCCCCGGTACACACCATCTACGAACCCTCGTTTTGTATCCTGGCGCAGGGAAGCAAGCGGGTTTTGCTGGCCGACGAGGTCTACATCTACGACAGCAGCCACTACCTGGTCGCCGCGCAAAACCTGCCGGTTTCGGCACAGGTGTTTGACGCCTCGCCCGAGGCGCCCTACCTGGGCTTGCGACTGACCTTTGACGTCAAGGAAATTGCAGCGCTGGCCCTGGATTTAAAGCTGGGTGACACACCTGCGCGCCGTGACGATGAACAGCGTGGACTGTTCACCGGGGCGTTATCGGCGACCTTGCTCGATCCGGTGCTGCGCCTGGTCAAGCTGCTCGACACACCCGAAGACGTGGCGGCCTTGGCACCACTCATCACCCGCGAAATTCTGTACCGCTTGCTGAAGTCGCCAGACGGCGGACGGCTGGTGCAGATGGCCATGGTCGACAGCCACAGCCAGCGCATTGCGCAAGCGATCAACCTGCTGTCGCAGCGTTACCAACTGCCGGTGTGTATCGAAGCGCTGGCGAATGAAGTGCATATGAGTGTGTCGTCGCTGCACCATCACTTCAAGCTCGTCACCGCCATGACGCCTCTGCAGTTTCAGAAACAACTGCGCCTGCAGGAGTCGCGGCGCATCATGATCAGTGAACACCTGGACGCGGCCACGGCTGGCCACCGCGTGGGTTATGAAAGCCAGTCACAGTTCAACCGCGAATACAGCCGCTTCTTCGGCTCGCCGCCCGCTCGCGATGTGAAGCGGTTGCGCGAAGAGCAGTTGGGGCGCACCGCCGCCTGAACATACAGCACCCAGCCAGGCGGCAGGCGGCTCGCTAAAGCCTCTGCGCGCCACTGCAGCACGTCATACCGATCAACAAGGCGCCGCGTTTGGCGGCAAGCCTAGGGGGCTGTGTGTTCATTTGCACAGCCGTTCATCTCTCAGCCGCACCAGGAGCGACTTCATGAAACGACGCACACTTGGCCATGGTGGACTCCACGGCGGGCTGGAAGTCTCGGCCATTGGCTTCGCAAGCAGCGGCTGGGTCACTGCCGACACCAAGCCCAAACTCAGCCGCCAGGAGCAGCATTACCTATTGCAGGCCGCATGCGATTTTGGCGTGACGCTTTTGGAGGCCTCCGAAGCGCAGGCAGAACTGCTGAGCGAGGTACTTCCCACCTTGCGCCAGCGTGTCGCAGTGTCCAGCACCTTCGGCCCCTACCATCGGCCAGAACACATCCGGCAGATGGCGGAAAACACACTCAAGCGCATGAAGGTGGACGCCATCGACCTGTTCTCCCCTCTGCGCCTGGACCTGGGCGTGCCCGTGGAAGACGTGGCCGGTGCGGTAAAAGACCTGATCGCCCAAGGCAAGGTGAAACACTTGGGCTTGCGCGAGGTAGACGCAGCCACCCTGCAACGCGCCCACATGGTGCAGCCTGTGAGCGTATTGCAAACGGGCTACTCCATGTGGAGCCGCTCCGTGGAACACGATGGCACCCTGCAAACCTGCGAAGCGCTGGGCATTGGCCTCATCGCACACAGCCCGCTGGGCCACGGCGCTCTGACAGCCACGCATTCTGAAGCGACGACCAAGCTGGCCGCCATTGCACAGCGCCAACACGCCAGCCTGGCGCAATTGGCCCTGGCCTGGTTGCTGGCGCAAAAGCCGTGGATCGTGCCCTTGCCCAGCACCCGCCGCGTAGGTCATCTGGATGAAAACCTGGCTGCCGCTGACCTCAAGCTCAGTACAGACGATCTGCAAGCCATCAACACGGCGCGATTGCCGCTGAAACCGGTGACGGTGGAAAGCACTTTTTAAAAAAACGGAAGCACCAGATTTCTCCTCAATTGGTTTGCACAGTACGGCATCCGCAACGAAGGAGAGCCATATGCGTCAAGCCACAGCCCAGACATCCACGAACAAGCTCGAAGACAATCAGAACGAGCCCGCTCCAGACCTGGCCCGCCGATTGGCGCTGAACTCGCTGGGCTCACTTGGCATTGCCACATTGCTGGCGGGCTGTGGCGGCGGCGGCGGTGACAGCGGCGACGCGTCCAGCAGCACCAGCTCAAGCAGCACGACCAGCACCACAACGACCACGTCAACCGCCAGCACCACCTCAACCACCAGTAGCACCTGCTCGGTGGTGCCCGAAGAAACCGCCGGCCCCTACCCTGCGGACGGGTCCAGCGCCAGCAACGCCACCTACAACGTGCTGGCCCTGAGCGGCATCGTACGCTCCGACATCCGCAGCAACATCGGCGCTTTGACCCCGGTGGCCGGCGTGGCGCTCACCCTCACCATCACACTGACCAACACCCAGGCCAGTTGTGCCGCTTTGGAGGGTTATGCCATCTACGTATGGCACTGCTCGCAGGCCGGCAACTATTCGGTCTACACCGAAAACAGCATTGCCTCGAACTACCTGCGCGGTGTGCAGGCCACCAATGCCAACGGCACGGTGAGCTTCACCACCATCGTGCCGGGCTGCTACGCCGGCCGCATGCCCCACATCCATATCGAGGTGTACCCCAGCGCGAGTGTGGCCACCAGCGCCAGCCGCAAGGTGAAAACCACGCAGCTGGCGTTTCCCACGGCGACCTTGAGCGCCATCTATAACGCCAACGCTGGCTACAGCGCCAGCGTCCGAAACCTCGCCAACATCAGCTTCGCCAGCGACAACGTGTTCAGCGATGGCACCGACCTGGAGATGCTCACGCTGCAGAGCGACGGCAACGGTGGTTATACGGCCAACATCACCATCTCCATCGCGGCCTGAGCAGATGGCACGACACCCCATGAAACAACACACCAGCTTCTTCGCCACCCTGGCCATGGCCCTGTGCCTCGTCACGCTGGGCGTTGCCCCCGCCTGTGCGCAAACGCCGCCACAAGGCCAGCCACCGGCACCGCCACCTGAGGCGTATGCAGCATGCAAGGGCCAAAACGAAGGTACAACGGTCACGTTGGCCATGCCAGACGGCAAAAAACTCAGCGGCATTTGCCGCAAAATCAATGGAACCTTGGCCGCCACACCTGCCGGGGGCCCGCCGCAACGCTAACCCGTCCTTTGTTCCATTCGTTCATGCCCCGCCTGACGCTGCAAAGCAAAGCCTTCATCGCCCTGGCCGCCTTGCTGCTGGCGCTGCTGCTGATCTTCAGCGGCTTTTCACGCCTGGGCCTGCAGCGCGGCCTGGGGCCTTACGCCGCAGAAATCGAACTGGCACGTATGGACTGGCTCGCGGCGCGGCTGCAGCGGCTGTACGCCGAACAAGGCGGCTGGCAAAACTTGCGCAGCCAGCCTGAGCGTTGGCGCGACATGCTGCATCCCGATGACATGCCGCCACCGCATGACGATGAGCGCACCGCCGAAGGTCGGCGCGAGCCCGGCCGCGACGATCAGGGCCGTGGCCGTTTTGACACGCGTCCGCCGCCGCCCGACTTTGGCCCGCCCCCCGGCGGCGGCCCACGCCTGGCCTCACCGGGCGAGCATCCACCGCCACCTCCCGGTTACGCCCAGTCGCAGCGCCTCGTGCTGGTGGATGCCGCTGGCCAAACCGTCGCCGGCACGGCCAGTGCCGCCAACGCAGCAGGGGCTGCCCGCTTGCCACTGCGCGGCCCTGGCGGAGAAGCCATAGGCCAACTGATGCTGGCGCCGCCTGCCGATCTGGCCTCGGAAGCCGACCGCGCCTTCCTCAACCAACAACTCGGCTTTGTGGTGTGGACAGGCGTGGCGGGCTTGTTGTTGGCGCTGTTGCTGTCGTGGTGGCTGGCGCGCCGCTGGCTGGCACCGATAGACACCCTGGTGGCGGGCGCACGTGGCATCGCAACGGGTCGCCTCGACACCCGTGTGCCCGTGTTGGGCGACGACGAACTCGCGCGCCTGGCACAAACCTTCAACCACATGGCCGAACAACTCAGCGGCATGGAAAGCTCGCGCCGCCAATGGATAGGCGACGTGGCCCACGAACTGCGCACCCCCTTGGCGGCCATGCGCGCGGAAATCGAAGCCGTGCAGGACGGTGTACGCAGCTTCGACGACAAAACCGCGCTGCGCCTGCACCGCCAGGTGATGCGTTTGATTCAACTGGTGGGCGACCTGCGCGCCAGCCTGGATGCCGATGCTGGCGCTGCGCCATCGGCACGTGTACCGCTGCACCCCTTGGCGCTGCTCACCGAGGCCATGGCGTCGATGCAGCCACGTTTTGACCAACAACACCTGGCCGTGGGCATGACGGGGCTCGACACCCTTACCGCACAAGCGCCCCCGCCCCTGGTGCTGGGTGATGCCCAGCAACTGCACCGTGTGTTCCTGAACCTGCTGGAAAACAGCGTGCGCTACACCGATGCCGGTGGCCGCATCAGCATCAGCGCACGGGTCGAGCGAGTGCAGAGCACCAGCAGCTCGGCGCAACTGGTCTTGCAGTTTGACGACACTGCACCCGGCGTCACGCCGCAAGAGTTACCGCATCTGTTCGAGCGCCTCTACCGCGCAGAAGCCTCGCGCACACGCGCCACGGGCGACCTTGGTGGCTCCGGCCTGGGCCTGGCGATATGCCGCGCCATCGTGCAAGCCCACGGCGGGCAGATCAACGCACAAGCCTCACCCCACGGCGGCCTGCGCATCACCCTCACCCTGCCCTTGCTGGAGAACCCCGCATGAGCGCACACATTCTGCTGGTCGAAGACGAGCTGGACATCGCCAGCGTGGTCATCGATTACCTGCAGCACGCCGGCTACACCACCGAACACCTGGCCGATGGCCGCAGCGCCTTGGCGCGCTTGACCAACACCCCCGCCGCGCAGCAACCCAGCCTGACCTTGCTGGATGTGATGCTGCCCGGTCTGGACGGGTTGGAGGTGCTGCGCCAGGCACGCCGCCACACCAGCAGCCCCATCATCATGCTGACGGCGCGTGTGGAAGAAATGGATCGCCTGATTGGCCTGGAGCTGGGCGCAGACGACTACATCTGCAAGCCGTTTTCACCACGCGAAGTGGTGGCACGGGTGAAGTCGGTTCTGCGGCGCAGCGGCGTCAACGCGGCGCCGGCAAAAACTTCGGCGCTGGTACTCGATGCCGCCCATTGGCAGGCCACATTACACGGCGTGCCGGTGCTGCTGACACCACGCGAGTTTCGCTTGCTGCAAGCCATGGCCCGACAAAGCGGCCGCATCTTCTCACGCGCGCAACTGCTGGACCTGGCCTACGACGACACACTAGACGTGAATGAACGCGCCATCGACAGCCACATCAAAAACCTGCGCAAGAAACTCAAGGCAGCCAGCAACCAAGGCAGCGGCACCGAGCATGAATGGATTCGTTCGGTCTATAGCGTGGGCTTTGCATTTGACGAGAGCCCCGACTGAGGGCCCTTGTCAGTTCACGGTCGCATTCAGCGGCCGACCATGTTGCCCGGCACCACCCATTGGTCAAACTGTTCACCGGTCACATGGCCTGAGGCCACGGCCGCTTCGCGCAGGCTGGTGCCTTCCTTGTGTGCCTTCTTGGCGATGTAGGCGGCCTTGTCGTAGCCGATGTGGGTGTTGAGCGCGGTCACCAACATCAGCGAGCGGTCGACGAGTTCGGTGATACGCGCCAGGTTGGGCTCTATGCCCACGGCGCACTGGTCGTTAAAGCTGACCATGCCGTCCGCCAGCAAACGCACACTCTGCAGGAAGTTGTGCGCCACCATGGGGCGGAACACATTGAGCTCAAAGTTGCCCGAGGCACCGCCAAAGTTGATCGCCACGTCGTTGCCAAACACCTGTGCGGCCAGCATGGTGACGGCCTCGCTCTGTGTGGGGTTGACCTTGCCCGGCATGATGCTGGAGCCGGGTTCGTTTTCCGGAATGCTCAATTCGCCTATGCCGCTGCGCGGGCCGCTGGCTAGCCAGCGCACATCATTGGCAATCTTCATCATGCTGGCGGCCAGGGTCTTCAAGGCGCCATGGGCGTGCACCAGTCCATCACACGAGGCCAGGGCTTCAAACTTGTTGGGTGCGGTGACGAATGGCAAGCCGGTCAGGCGCGCCAATTCTGCAGCGGCCTGTTCCGCATAACCCTTGGGCGCGTTCAAGCCGGTGCCGACGGCGGTGCCGCCCAAAGCCAGTTCGCACAGGTGTGGCAATGCGGCGCGCACGTGGCGCTCGCCATGGTCCAGCTGCGCCACGTAGCCCGAGAATTCCTGGCCCAGGGTGAGCGGCGTGGCGTCCTGCAAATGGGTGCGGCCTATCTTCACGATGCCGTCAAAATCCTTGGCCTTTTGCGCCAGCGTGGCGCGCAGCTTGGCGATGGCCGGCAGCAGCTTGTGCTGCAGCGCTTGTACGGCCGCCACGTGCATGGCGGTGGGGAACACGTCGTTGCTCGACTGGCTGCGGTTGACGTCGTCGTTAGGGTGCACGAGGCGGCCTTCGCCACGCTCGCCGCCCAGGATCTCGCTCGCACGGTTGGCCAACACCTCGTTGACGTTCATATTGGTTTGTGTGCCCGAGCCGGTTTGCCACACCACCAGCGGAAACTCGCTGGGGTGTTTGCCGGCAATCACTTCATCGGCCGCGGCCACGATGGCCTCGGTCTTCTTCGCATCCTGCAGGCCCAGGGACTGGTTGACCACGGCCGAAGCACGTTTCACCAGGGCCAGCGCGTGGATGATTTCGCGCGGTTGTTGCTCGCCGGAGATATCGAAGTTCTGCAGCGAACGCTGGGTCTGGGCGCCCCAGAGTTGCTTGCTCGGGACTTCGATGGGGCCAAAGGTGTCGCGTTCGGTGCGGGTGTTCATACGAGAAAGATTCCTGTCAAACGATGAAGCAGATGAAGCACGGGGAGGCGCCCCCTGTGCAGCCTTAAATGATAGCAATTCTCATCTTTCAACCGCGCACCGGCGACTTGACCCGCTGGCCAGCAGGGGCACCCCAGCCGCAAACTAGTCGAGCTTGAACTCGTCCACCACCGTTTGCAATTGGTTGGCTTGCACCGAAAGCGCCTGGGCCGCCGTCGCCGCCTGCTGCACCAGGGACGCGTTTTGCTGCGTGCCCGACTCCATTTGCACCACGGCGTGGTTCACGTGGTCGATGCCGCTGCTCTGCTGCGCGGTGGCTTCAGAGATCTCACCCAGCATCACCGTCACACTCTGCACCGACTGCACAATTTCCTGCATGGTGGCCCCGGCCTGGGCCACCAGGGTGGAGCCGTTCTGCACCTGGTCTACCGAGTCGCCAATCAAGCTCTTGATTTCTTTAGCGGCTTCGGCGCTGCGCTGCGCCAGGCTGCGCACTTCGCTGGCCACCACGGCAAAACCGCGGCCCTGCTCACCCGCGCGCGCGGCTTCCACCGCCGCGTTCAGCGCCAGGATGTTGGTCTGAAAGGCAATGCCTTCAATCACTTCGATGATGTCGACAATGCGTTTGGAACTGGCGCTGATGGCGTTCATGGTCAACACCACGTCACCCACCACCGCGCCGCCGCGCTCGGCAATGCCCGAGGCGTTCACCGCCAAGCCGCTGGCCGAGCGTGCGCGCTCGGCGGTCTGCTTCACCGTGGCCGTGAGTTGCTCCATGCTCGATGCGGTTTGCTCCAGGGCGCCGGCTTGCTCTTCGGTGCGTTGCGAGAGATTGCTGTTGCCGTCGGCAATGTCGCGCGAGGCCACGGTGATCGAATCGGTGGACTCCTTGATGCGTCCTACAACTTCGGTCAAGGTGTCTTCCATGTTGCCCAGCGCGGCCAGCAGGCGGCCGAATTCACCACCACGCTCGGTCACGAAGTCCTGGCTCAGGTCGCCGGCGGCCACGGTCTCGGCGATCAGAATGGCTTCGTCCAGCGGCACCACAATGCTGCGCACCAAGCCGTAGACACAGCCCACGGCGTAGAGCAAACCCAGCGTGCCCAGGGTCCAAAGCTCGGCCCTAACGGTGGATGCACCGGGCACACCGTCTCCGCCGAGGTTTTGCATTGCCAGTGCAATGGCCAATGCCAACAGAAGAAACATCCCGCCAAACCCCACACCCAATCGGGTGCTCACCTTCAAATTCGCCATCGACATTTTGTTTTTGCCCCTCTGCTCGTTGTTGTTACAAATATAAACAAACAGTGATTATGGCGCCCGGGCTCCCAGCCCGCTGACGCACGGCCGCCACACACGCGGCGATAATTGCAGGGTTTTCTATAACTACACACCCACGAGTGCGCCATGACCACCTTCATCAAGCAAGACGACCTGATTGAATCGGTAGCTGCTGCCCTGCAGTACATCAGCTACTACCACCCTGCCGACTACATCGCCCACCTGGCGCGTGCCTACGCGCGTGAGCAAAGCCCGGCGGCCAAGGATGCGATTGCACAAATCCTGACCAACAGCAAGATGAGCGCGACCGGCCAGCGCCCTATCTGCCAGGACACCGGCATCGTCAACGTGTTCCTGAAGGTGGGCATGGACGTGCGCTGGGAAGGTTTTACCGGCAGCCTGGACGACGCCATCAACGAAGGTGTGCGCCGCGGCTACAACCACCCCGACAACACGCTGCGCGCCTCGGTCGTGGCCGACCCGCACTTCGATCGCAAGAACACCAAGGACAACACGCCCGCCGTGATCTTCACCGAGATCGTGCCCGGCAACACGGTGGACATCACCGTCGCGGCCAAGGGCGGCGGCAGCGAGAACAAGAGCAAGATGGTCATGCTCAACCCCGGCGACAGCATCGTCGACTGGGTGCTGAAGACCGTGCCCACCATGGGCGCCGGCTGGTGCCCGCCCGGCATGCTGGGCATAGGCATTGGCGGCACCGCGGAAAAAGCCGTGTTGATGGCCAAGGAAAGCCTGATGGACGACCTGGACATGTACGAGTTGCAGGCCAAGAAGGCCTCCGGTGCCGAGCTGACCAAGGTCGAAGCCCTGCGCATCGAACTGTACGAAAAGGTCAACGCCCTGGGCATAGGCGCACAAGGCCTGGGCGGCCTGACCACGGTGCTGGACGTGAAGATCCAGATGTACCCGACCCACGCGGCCAGCAAACCTGTGGCCATGATCCCCAACTGCGCCGCCACGCGCCACGCCCACTTCGTGATGGACGGCAGCGGACCGGTCTACCTCGATCCGCCATCGTTGGACCTGTGGCCGCAGGTGAACTGGACGCCCGACTACAACAAGAGCAAAAAGGTCGACCTGAACACCTTGACCAAGGAAGAAGTGGCAAGCTGGAAACCCGGCGACACCCTGCTGCTGAACGGCAAGATGCTCACCGGCCGTGATGCCGCGCACAAACGCATCCAGGGCATGTTGGCCAAGGGTGAAAAGCTGCCGGTGGACTTCACCAACCGCGTGATCTACTACGTCGGCCCGGTGGACCCGGTGCGTGAAGAAGCCGTAGGCCCCGCAGGCCCGACCACGGCCACACGCATGGACGGCTTCACCGAGATGATGCTGGCCGAGACCGGCCTGATCTCGATGATTGGCAAGTCCGAGCGCGGCCCGGTCGCCATCGAAGCCATCAAGAAACACAAGAGCGCTTACCTGATGGCTGTGGGCGGCGCCGCCTACCTGGTGAGCAAGGCCATCAAGACCGCCAAGGTGGTGGGCTTTGCCGACCTCGGCATGGAAGCCATCTACGAGTTCGACGTGGTCGACATGCCCGTGACCGTGGCCGTGGATGCGGGTGGCACCAGCGCCCACATTACCGGCCCGGCCGAATGGGAAAAGCGCATCGCCACGGGTGAGTTCAAGGGCATTGAGGTGGCGGCTGCTTGAGTTCGGCCTCCGCATCGTCGAACAGCCCCGAGCGCTGCGGCGGGCTGCCCCAAGCATGCGAGCGCCCCCTCGGGGGGCCGCGCAGTACACGTAGTGACAAGCGTGGGGGCGAACCTGTAGGGGTCTTTGACAGCAGCATAGGCGGCCTGAGCGTTTTGCAAGCGCTGCAGGCCGCCCTGCCTTCTGAGCATTTTGTTTACCTGGACGACGCGGGCCACGCGCCTTATGGTGAGCGTGGTGAGGCCTACGTGATGGGCCGTGCACGCGCCATCACGGCTTATCTGCGCGAGGTGTTCGGCATCAAGGCTTTGGTGATTGCCTGCAACACGGCCACCATGGCGGCGGTGGCACAACTGCGTGCAGAGCATCCGGATTTGATCATCGTTGGTGTGGAGCCAGGGCTCAAACCAGCGGCGCTCGCAAGCAAGACCAAACGTGTGGGCGTCATCGGCACACGCGGCACCGTCACCAGCGCCAAGTTCGATGCGCTACAGCGCAGCCTGCAAGACCAGGCCGAGTTCATCGTTCAGCCGTGTGATGGTTTGGCGGATGCGATCAGCCGCAGCGTGCTCTCGCAAGACGAATCAAAAACCGTAGCGTTGTGCGCGCATTACATCAGCGCCATGGGCAGATTTGGCTCGAACCCTGGCGAAATCGACACGCTGGTGTTGGGCTGCACCCACTACATCTTTGCGCAAGTGCAGTTGCAGGCCTTGGTGGGGCCAGAGGTACAGATTTTGTCGACTGGCGAACCGGTTGCGCGGCGCACACGGCATTTGCTCGAAGCAAACCAAATGCTGGCGCCAGACGGGCCAGGCCGAGTGCAGTTGGTGACGAGCGGAGAAACGGCCGTGCTGCAGGCGGCAGCGCGACGTTGGTTAGATTTTCAGACGGAAGACGCGACACACTGGGCGACCTGCGCCGACCGGTTGTGAATAGCTGCGGCCGGGAAGGCTGTTGAAAAACGTAGCGAGGAAGGTTAGCTGCTAGGCGCACGGCGCGCAGGAACCGGAACGTACTTCAGGTACGTGAGGATTCCGAGCACCGGGCAACACCGCAGATGAGCTCCGCAGTAGTTTTTCGACAGCCTTTAGTGCAGGTGGCGTGGGCGGCGGCCACCACCATGGCCCGAACCACCACCAGGGCCGCGCGGCGGTTTGCCAATCTCCAGCGAGTTCACCAGCGCATCAAAGCGCTGCGAGAACAGCTTGTCGATCTCGGCCACCACACCACCCAACTCGGCGCCGTCGAAGTGGCGCTCCATCATGTTGATCACATCCTGCACCAGCAGGTCGCGCTGGGCCTGCATGATGGCGGCTGGATTCGGGCCGACAAAAAGCATCATGAAGTCGTCACGCGACTCGTCGTCGGGATTGGCCTCTTCTTCGTCAAAGTCGGCGTCGTAGAAGGTGACTTCTAGCGGAGCCCCCTGCGAGCTCAACTCGTTCAGGCTCATGCACATCTCGTCCAGCGCTTGTTTGAAGTCTTCATCACCCGGCACCGTCCAACACATTTGCAGCGTGTGGTCGGCAGTGTCGAACTTGATGCCCGGCTCTTCCTCGTATGCACTGCGCGCACCATCGGCCAGCGAACGCGCGCCAGCATATTTCCACAACGGTTTCAGCGCGTCCTGGATCTGGTCGAAGGTCACATCAGGGCGCAACTGGACTTGTCCGTGCACATGGATCTCAAAAGGGGCGTTATAGCGTGCCATGTTCGGATATTAGGCGCTTTTTGGAAAGATTTAGACGCGGCATCGGGCAATTCCTTCCGCAGCGTTTGCGAGACCAGCACAGGATCGACATTTGGTGCCTCGAGCCGGGGTCGAACCGGCACGCCCCCTCACGGGTAAGCGGCGGATTTTAAGTCCGCTGTGTCTACCAATTTCACCATCGAGGCAATGCCGAACCAAAGTCAGGTCATCGCGAAAAAACAGCCCCGGCAACACAAGGTGTCAGCGGGGCTGCTCAGTTTTTGGAGGCGCGAGCCGGAGTCGAACCGACCTACTCGGATTTGCAATCCGGTACATAACCGCTTTGTTATCGCGCCAAAATCTTTCTTCGAATCTCTGAATGAAAAAGGGAAGCTTGCGGCTTCCCTTTTTGGAATTTGGAGCGGGAAAAGAGTCTCGAACTCTCGACCTCAACCTTGGCAAGGTTGCGCTCTACCAACTGAGCTATTCCCGCGTTTCAAGCCTCAGATTATAGCATGTAAAAAAGCATTATCTGAAACCTCTTCGATTCAAACCGCAATCTGAATCTGCACTACAGCGAAAAATTTAACTTCTCCGCTGCAGGTTTTCGATTGTAGCCCACTTTTTCAGGCGTTCCACGCCCTCATGCAAGCGTTGTAAGTCTTTCGAAGCAAAGCACCAACGCAGCCAACCCTGGGCCTCGGGCGCGAAGGCGTTGCCGGGCGCCAGGCCTATGCCCGCTTCGGCCACAAGGCGCTTGGCCACATCCAGCGAATCATCAAAGCCGGCCATGCGGAAGAAGGCATACATGCCGCCTTTGGCCGATGCCACCTCTACCCCGGGCAGCGCCTGCAGCAGCGGCACCAGGGTGTCACGGCAAGCCTTCAAATGCGCCACCACACGCGACGTGACCTCGGCCGTGCGTTGCAGCGCCACGATGCCCGCGCGTTGTGTGAACACGCTGGCGCAAGAAGTGTTGAACTCGACCAGCTTGCCCATGTGCTGCGTCATGGCCGGCGGCATCACCAGCCAGCCCAGACGCCAGCCGGTCATCAAGAAACTTTTAGAAAAGCTCTGCACCACCACCAGCCGGTCTTCGGGCACGGTCACGTCCAGAAAGCTAGGCGCACAGGTGTTGGCAGTGGGTTCGTAATACAGGCGCTCGTACACCTCGTCGGCCAAAATCCAGGTGCCGGTTTTGCGGCAATGGGCCACGATGGTTTGCTGCTCTTCACGTGTCAGCGTCCAGCCCGTGGGATTGTTCGGCGCGTTGATGATCAACAACTTGGTTTGCGGGGTGATAGCCGCCAGCAGCACCGCCATGTCTAGCGACCAGGCGCCTTTGTCTGGGCCAGAGGCTAGAGGTTTTAATGGCACACAACGCAGCTTGGCGCCCATGATTAACGGCTGCGCCGTGAGGTTGGGCCACACCGGTGTGACGGCAACCACGTCGTCACCCGCATCGATCAGCATCTGCATCGCCAACATCAGCGCGTTCACACCGCCAGAGGTGATGGCGATGCGCTCGGCACCTATCGGGCCATGCAGGGGGCTCATGTAGGCTGACACGGCCTCACGCAGCTCCAGCAAGCCCAGGTTGTGCGAGTAGAAGGTTTCGCCGCTTTGCAAGGAATCGATGGCCGCCTGCCGGATGAACTCGGGTGTCACCTCGTCACTCTCGCCAAACCAGAACGGCAGCACGTCGCTGCGTCCCATGCCGGCATTGGCAACTTCACGGATCTTGGATTCTTCTAGATTCTGTATGGCTAGGCGCATGGCGATTTCGGGTCGATTGAGGAATGGGATGAGGCCAGCCCTCCATGCTAATGGAGGCCGACCCTCTACCCGCCAAAGATTAGCTTGAATCAACACAAGATCGCAGCGTACGATGCATGTCGCATAGCTTCAGGAGCCCACCATGCCTGCTGAGCCACAAAACCCGCGCCTTTTGCGTCGAGCCCTGCAGTCACTTGCGGCAAGCTTCTTGGGCTTGGCATTGACACTGGCCGGCCCCGCCGTGGCGGCCGAAGACAAGCCCAAAAGCAGTGCACAAACATCTAAGGAAAAAGTCGCCAAGCCCAAGTTCATAGACGACACCGGCGAAACCCCAAAGCAGCGCGACAAACGCCTGAGGCGTGAATGCAAGGGCCGCCCCAACGCCGGCGCCTGCGCGGGCTACACCTGAGCCGGCCTTCAACGTTGAACTGCACGCTTGAACTTCACGCCGGCGCGCGTGATTTTGGGGGGACTGGAAGGCGCCGGCGCAGCAGCCAAAGCTGGCGCAAATAGCGTCGCCGCAAGAGATTTCAAGACCGCACAGCGAAACAAAAACTTCGATGCAATTCCCTTGAATTGCCTGGGCACGCACCTAGTTATGGTGCATGCGGCGATCACTGTGAAAGCCGCGCAGTGTACCCACTAGGAGTTTCTGTCATGTTCCTCGCTTCTGCCTCTCCCGCCGCATTCCGTCGCTCTGCCCATCTGAACGCGCTGCGTTCGCTGGATCGTTTCCTCGACCAATCGCTGAGCCCCCAAAAAGCCACCAGCGTGAGCCAGGATGAGCAGGCCTACACCTTGTCGTTCGACGTGCCCGGCATCGCCAAGGACCAACTCACCATTGGCATTGAAGGCAGCATCGTGCGCATCGAAACCAAGGCCGACGCCCCACGTCAATACAAGGTGGCTTACGAATTACCGTTAGACATCGACACCGCCACCAGCGAAGCCAAGCTGGAACATGGTGTGTTGACCCTCAAGCTCGGCAAGAAAGTGCCGGTGAGCAACGTGTCCACGTTGTCGATCAACTAAACAACTTGGCACGCCCGGCGCGTGCATACAGGCCACACCCGAGCGATATGCTTGGGTGTGGCTTTTTTGTTTTCTTAAAAAAACCTAAGAGCCACTCGCCAAGGCGTCCAGGGGCCAGCGCGGCTTGACGTCAAACGCGTAGTCAAAGCTCGCTTCCTGTAAACCGGCCTGTAGGCGCATCGCGCCCGCCATGGCGATCATGGCGCCGTTGTCGGTGCACAGGTGCAGCTCGGGGTAGTGCACCCGCACACCGGCCTTGGCGCAGGCCGCATTCAACTGGCTGCGCAGCATGTGGTTGGCGCCCACACCACCGGCCACCACCAGGCGGCGCAAACCGGTTTCCTTCAGGGCCGCCATGGATTTCTTCAGCAGCACCTCGACAATCGCCGCCTGCGTGCTCGCAGCCAGGTCGGCACGCCGCGCATCCAATTGATCACCGAGCTTTTGCGCCTGCGTCATCACGGCGGTCTTCAGGCCGGCGAACGAGAAGTCAAGGTTGTGGCTGTGCAGCAGCGGGCGCGGCAGCTTGAAGGCGGCGCCATCACCCTGCTCGGCCAGCTTGGCCAAGGCCGGGCCGCCGGGGTAACCCAGGCCAAGCATCTTGGCGGATTTATCAAACGCTTCACCCGCCGCGTCGTCTATGGTTTCACCCAAGATGCTGTACTGCCCGACGCCGGTAACACGCATCAACTGCGTGTGGCCACCAGATACCAGCAAGGCAACGAACGGAAACTCAGGCGGGTCCGCACTCAAAAATGGCGAGAGCAAATGGCCCTCCAGATGATGCAGTCCCAGCACCGGCCGCCCCAGCGCAGCGCCCAGCGCACAGGCCACACCAGAGCCCACCAGCAAGGCACCGGCCAGGCCTGGGCCACGGGTGTAAGACACCACGTCGATATCGCCCAGCGTTTGACCGGCCTCGGCCAGCACCTGTGTGGTCAGCGGCAAGACGCGGCGAATATGGTCGCGGCTGGCCAACTCGGGCACCACGCCGCCATAGGCCTGGTGCATGGCGATCTGGCTGTGCAGCGCGTGCGACAACAGTTGCGGCACAGCCTGGCCTTCGGCGCGCACCAGCGCCACACCCGTTTCATCACACGAAGACTCAATACCCAATACCAGCACAGCAGCTCCCACCGAAAGAATGCGGGCAGTGTAGGCCATGGGCAATGTCAGCACACCGAGGCGGGCTGAAAACCGTTCATCGCCAAATCGACCGCAGAGGCAGACCAACCGTGCGGCAGCCACTACAAAAATCAAAGCACCCGATTGCTAACAGGTGATGCGGCATCAGGGCCGCTGCCCATTCCATAACGCCTCTGAATCAAGCCGCTCCCTGGGCACCAGGGCGACATGATCCTGACTGAGGCTCACGGCACGGGCCAGCGTTGAGCTTGGCGGCGGCCAGGAGTGTTTTCGTCAAACACAAACCATCTGACCAAACACCTACTGGCGCAGGATCAACTGCCCGCGCAGCTCGCCATTGGGGCGCAATGCCGTGTGGATGTTGACGTACCAGCGCCCCGCCAACAAGTCGGCGGCTTGTGCTGGCGTGAGTGTGGCGCTGCCTTCTACAGGGCTCTTGTAAGGGCCACGAATGGGCACCACGACCGCAGCGTTGACACCTTCTGCTGCAGGCCCATGGAAGTGCGCTGCGGTGGCCACGCCACTCAGGCTGCTGAACGTCAAGCGGTAGCGCAGCACGTTGGTGCTGCGGTTCAACACGGCATCGATCTGGCCCATGCCGTTGGTGCCCACGGGCGGCACTTCGGCGGCGCCGCTCAAAGGGGAACTGAAGGCGGCAAGCTCCGGTTGACGCTGTGGTGCCGTTGGCACGCTGGGCCGAGCGTCGGGCCCCGTCGCCGTGCCCAAGCCCAAGCTGCTACAGCCCGCCATCAACACCAACGTGCCACACGCCAACACCGGGCGCAGAGACGACAGCAAGAAGTTTTTAGAAGTGTGCAGCATAGAAACCAAGGAGATTCAGTGATGAAAGCAGATGGCCGGCTGGCCTTTGGTCACATGCTACCGCCGTGGCACACACCAAGCGGCACTCAGCTTGTAAAAGCATGTAGGCCCATGGCTTTTTCTACCCTAGGCCAAACACTATTCTGGAATCGGCAAGCCGCCAAACCCCTTGAACTCCTGCAGCGAAAAAAAGGTCTGCAACTGCTTAACCCCCGGCAGGCGATGCAGGCGCTTTTGCAGCAACTCCGAATACGCATCCAGGTCACGCGCCACCACCAGCAGCATGAAGTCGGCCGGACCTGAAATGCCGTGGAACAACACCACCTCGGGTATCGCGCGCACGGCCTCTTCAAAGGCACGCGATGACACCGCATCCTGGTGGTCAATGCCCACCATCACAAACGCATTCACGCCGTAGCCCAGCGCACGCCGGTCCAGCCGCGCCTGATAACCCTTGATCACACCAGCCTCTTCCAGGCGCTTGACCCGGCGCCAGCAGGGCGACTGCGACAAACCCGTCATCTGCGCCAACTCGGCGCTGGTCAGCCGCGCGTTGTCTTGCAGGGCCGTGAGCAATTGGCGGTCAATTTCATCGGTCTCAACACGCATAAATATTCCAATAAAAACAACATCAATAGAACATCAATCCAATAATGAATCACACCAAGGCAAACATGCAAGTATTTTGTAGATACAGCGCATAAATCGTGATAAAAATATGACATTGCGCGCCTTCCTGGCTTTGCAGGCTCGCGCAAGCCCACCCGTTCACCCCTGAAATTCACTGCCATGACCACGCCACACACCAACCTGTTTTCCCACGTGCCCGCCTACGCCGGCGACCCCATCCTGTCGCTGATGGAGTCCTTCCAGAAGGACGAGCGCACCAACAAGGTCAGCCTGAGCATCGGCATCTACTTCGACGACAACGGCAAGCTGCCCGTGATGGACGCAGTGCGCAAGGCCGAGTCGGCCATGCTGGCGGAAATCGGCCCACGCTCCTACCTGCCGATTGAAGGCATGGGCGACTACCGCGAAGCCGTGCAAAAGCTGGTGTTCGGTGCCGAGCACGAAGCCGTGAAGAGCGGCCGCATCGCCACCATGCAAAGCCTGGGCGGCTCGGGCGCGTTGAAGGTCGGTGCAGACTTTCTGCGCCAGTATTTCCCCGAAGCCGATGTCTGGGTCAGCGACCCGACCTGGGAAAACCACGTGGCCCTGTTTGAAGGCGCCGGCCTGAAGGTGCACACCTATCCTTATTACGACGCAGCCACCGGCGGCCTGCGTTTTGACGACATGCTGGCCACACTCGACCAACTGCCGCGCAACAGCGTGGTGCTGCTGCACGCGAGCTGCCACAACCCCACGGGTGTGGACCTGTCGCCCGCACAATGGCAGGCGCTGATCCCGGTGATACAGGCGCGTGGCCTGATCCCCTTTGTCGACATGGCCTACCAGGGTTTCGGCGATGGCCTGCGTGAAGACGCCTTTGCCCTGACCGCCCTGGCCGATGCCGGCATCCAGTTCTTCGTCGCCAACTCGTTCTCGAAAAACTTCTCGCTGTATGGCGAGCGTTGTGGCGGCTTGAGCGTGGTCTGCGCCGATGCCGCCGCCGCTGCCGTGGTGCTGGGCCAGTTGAAGGCCACCGTGCGCCGCAACTACTCCACGCCGCCCACACACGGTGGCCGCATCGTCACGCGTGTGCTCAAAGACCCGGCGCTGTTTGCCTCATGGGAGGCCGAGCTGGCCACCATGCGTGAGCGCATCAAGGCCATGCGGGCGCAATTGCACGCGGTGCTGAACGAGAAGTTCCAGGGCCGTCGCAACTTCGACTACTTCGTGCAGCAGCGCGGCATGTTCACCTACACCGGCTTGAACCCCGCACAAGTGGCGCGCCTGCGCGACGAACACGGCGTCTACCTGGTGGGTTCGGGCCGCATGTGTATGTCGGGTCTGACCACGGGCAACGTCGAATACGTGGCCCGCGCCGTGGCTTCGGTTCTGTAAACACGTCAACGATTCAACGCCAGCACGGAATCCACATGAAAGAAATCATCGACGTCGGCTTGCCTCCGCTCAACCAGCCCTTTTCATGGGCGGTCAAAGCCTCGATGCAGTCGTCCGGCCTGTTGTTCACTGCGCACGGTCCCGTGCGCCCCGACGGCAGCATCCACACCGGCGCCATTGACGAACAGGCGCGCATCACCTTCACCAATTTGCGCAACGCCGTGGTGGCGGCCGGTGGCAGCCTGCAAGACGTGACGCAAGTGTTGATCTACATGACCGACGTGCAAGACATGAAGGTCATCGACGCGGTCTACCGCGAATTCTTTGAAGCGCCCTACCCCAACCGCTCCAGCATGGGTGTGTCGGGCTTGGTGGTGCCAGGCATGAAGCTGGAGATCGTGGCCTACGCCGTGATCCCTGAGAAGAAAGCCTAAAACACAGACGGGCCAGTTGGTAGACCACCAACTGGCCCGTTTTGTTTCTATCCGTTCTCAATAGACAACTGCGCCCCCATCGGCGTAGCGGGCGGGCTATCGCCTGGCGTTTCTCTTTCCCAAAAGGCTTCGGCCAATAAATCTTTCACGAGGCAAAAACATGCGTGACTTCCAACACATCGCCGACCGCGAAAAAGGTCTGCAAAAACAACTCACCTCCGGCCAGATGGCGATGATCGCCATCGGCGGCGCCATCGGCACCGGCTTGTTTCTGGGCAGTGGTTTTGCCATTGGCCTGGCCGGCCCCAGCGTCTTAATCAGTTATGCGATTGGTGGCGTCATCGCGCTACTGCTGATGGGCTGCCTGGCCGAGATGACGGTGGCCCACCCCACATCTGGCTCGTTCGGCGCCTACGCCGAACACTACATCGCGCCCTGGGCCGGCTTTCTGGTGCGCTATGTCTATTGGGCTTGTGTGGTGCTGGCCGTGGGCACGGAAGTGACTGCCGTGGGCGTCTACATGGCCTACTGGTACCCGGACACTCCGCAGTGGATGTGGGTGGTGTTGTTCTCGGTGGCGCTGGTGGCCATCAACGCCATGAGTGTGAAGGCCTTTGGTGCCGTGGAGTACAGCTTTTCCATGGTGAAGATTGTGGCGATTGTGTTGTTCATCCTGATCGGCAGCTACGTGGTGTTTGGCACCCAGCCAGAAGGTGTGGGCTTCTTCAACTACTCGGCCGAAGGCGGCTTCTTTCCCAAGGGGGTTTGGGGCACGTGGGTGGCGGTGGTGGTGGCGATCTTCAGCTACATGAGCATAGAGACCATCGCCGTGGCCGCCGGTGAAGCCAAAGACCCGGAACGCGCGGTCGGCAGCGCCTTCCGCGCCACCATCCTGCGCCTGGTGTTGTTCTACATGGTGACGATTGCGCTGATGCTGGCCATCGTGCCGTGGAACGCCACCAGCGCCGGCAAGAGCCCGTTCGTCAAGGTGATGGAAATCATCGGCATCCCAGGCGCCGCCGCCGTGATCAACTTCGTGGTGCTGATTGCCGCGCTCTCCGCCATGAACAGCTTGCTGTACATCGCCACACGCATGATGTTCAGCCTGTCGCGCGCCGGCTTTGCACCGGCCGCCGTGGGTGAGGTCAGCCGCAACGGTGTGCCGATCAAGGCACTCGCCCTGTCATGCGTGGGTATTGCCATCGCCACCGTGCTGAGCGTGGTGGCGCCCGAGCAATCGTTCGGCCTGATGATGGCCTTGTCGATGTTCGGCGCCATCTTCACCTGGTTCATGATTTTTGTGACGCACTTCTTCTTCCGCCGCAGCTGGGTGGCCGAGGGCCGGGGCCCGCTGCGCTTTCGCATGTGGGGCTTTCCCTGGTTCACCTTGCTCGGCGCAGGGCTGATGCTGGCGGTGATGCTCACCACCTACTTCACGCCCATGTTCCGCCTCACGCTGCTGGTGGGGGCGCCGATTCTGGCGGTGCTGAGCCTGGTCTATGCGCTGTGGTACCGGCCGCGCCAGGTGAGCGCAAACACATCGCACTTAGTTGCCAAAAGCAATTAATTGATTGACAATGGCTTGGTGAACAGCAAAACCAAGCCATCATCCCGCACGCCTGCCACGGCGACCGCCACGGCCGACGCCCATGGCCCCAGCGCACAGCATGTGCAGCAATTACGCAGCTTCAACCGCTTCTATACCCAGCGTATAGGCGTGTTGGCGCCCTACCTCGGCAGTGCACTTTCACTGACCGATGTACGCGTGCTGTACGAGTTGGCGCACAGCGCGCAACAGCTCACGGCCAAGCAACTCACGCAGTTGCTCAACCTCGATGCGGGTTATGTCAGCCGCATCTTGCGTCGCTTTGAACGCGAAGGCTGGTTGAGCCGCAGCGTCTCGCCCACCGATGCACGCGCCAGCCTGCTGCAGCTCACCCAGGCCGGGCATGCGGCCTTTGCCCCTTTGGAACAAAAGTCGCGCGACGAAGCCGCCGCCCTGCTCAGCGCCGTGCCCGAACCCCAGCGGCCGCAGTTGCTGCAGGCACTGCGCACCGTGCAAACCCATCTGGCACCGCAGCAGCCGCCGACACAAACCGTGCAATTGCGCGACCCGCGCCCCGGCGACCTGGGCTGGGTGGTGCAGCAGCATGGCGAGATCTACGCGCGTGAATACGGCTGGGACAGCAGCTTTGAAGCGCTGGTGGCCGACATCGCCGCCGAATGGCTGCGCAAGGCCGACCCCGAGTGGGAAAAAGGCTGGATCGCCGAGCTCAACGGCGAACGTGTGGGCGCGGTGTTTGTGGTGCGCAAGTCGGCCACCGTGGCCAAGCTGCGCCTGCTGATCCTCACCCCCGCTGCGCGCGGCCTGGGGCTGGGCAGCCGCCTGGTCGATGAATGCCTGGGCTTTGCGCGCGCCAAGGGTTATCGCAAGATGGAACTGTGGACCAACGCCTGCCTGACCGCGGCGCGCAACATCTACGCGCAGCGCGGCTTCAACCTCGTCAAAAGCGAGCCCTACCGCGGTTATGGACACGATTTGGTGAGCGAGACCTGGGAGCTGAAGTTGTGATTAAAACCGTGCTGCGCGCATGAACCTGGCCCTGCTGGCAGCCGCAGCCACCGGTGTGCAGATAGGTGCCACCATCGTCGCCTCGCGCGCCGTCATCGGCGAGGTGCCGCCGTTGACGCTGGCACTGCTGCGTTACGGCATAGCACTGCTTTGCCTGGCCCCATGGATTCTCAAGGCTTTGAGGCCTCTGACGCACACCCCACAAGCGCAGGCCGCTATCAAATTCAAGAACAGCGACATTCTGGCCATCGCCGCCCTGGGCATAGGCCAGTTCGCCGTTCTGGTGCTGCTGCTGAACCTGGGCTTGCAGCGCATTGGCGCCGCACAAACCGCCCTGGTGTTCAGCCTGTTCCCACTGCTCACCTTGTTCCTATCGGCGCTGTGTGGGCGCGAGCGGGTCACGCCAGCCCTGCTGTTTGGCGTGTTGTTGTCGGTGGCCGGTGTGGCCCTGGCGCTGACGCCCAAACTCACAGGAACCAGCACCACCTCACACGGCGACTGGTGGGGCGAGGCGGCCGTGTTGGCCAGCACACTCATAGGCGCGGCTTGCAGCGTGTTGTACCGGCCCTACCTGCAGCGTTACCCCACGCTGCCACTCTCGGGCATTTCGATGTTGGCAGCGGTACTCAGTTTGCTGCTGATGGCAGGCGTATCGAGTGGCTTGGCGCCGTTGGCCCACATGTCGGCACAGGCCTGGTACATCGTCATCGCCATTGGCGTGTTCAGCGCCATGGCCTACCTGTGGTGGCTTTATGCGCTGAAACACGAGTCACCCACACGCGTCACCGTGTTCCTGGCGCTGAACCCGGTGACCGCCGGGCTCTGCGGCCACTGGTTTTTGAATGAGCCGTTCACCAGCACCGCACTCGCCGCCATGGCCTTGATCGCATGCGGTTTGTGGTTGGCCACACACGCACCAACACTTCAAAGCCAAGCGCAAACCTAGGTGCAAGCTAGGGACCTGCCTGATGCAAGGCCCGATGCAAGGCCTGATGGCAAGTTCAGACGCAAGGTCTGATGCAAAGAAAAGCGCGGCTGCAAGGCCAAACACGGCCCCGCATCGCCACATAATCAACACCAGATTTTCAGGCGCAGCATGGACACCGCACAAACCTCTCTAGAACCCAGGCCAAGACCCCAATCCCTCGCCGATCTTTTCCTCTCTTTCACCTGGCTCGCCCTGCAGGGCTTTGGCGGCGTGTTGGCCGTGGTGCAACGCGAGTTGGTCGAAAAAAAGCGCTGGCTGACCCGCGAAGAGTTTTTGGAGGACTGGGCCGTGGCGCAAATTCTGCCGGGGCCGAATGTGGTCAACCTGTCGCTGATGCTGGGTGACCGTTATTTCGGCCTGCGCGGCGCCATCACCGGGCTGGCCGGCATGCTGGCCTTGCCCACGATGGTGGTCCTGGCCCTGGCAATTCTCTACGCCAACTTCGCGCAACTCCCCGCCGTGAGCAACGCCCTGCGCGGCATGGGCGCGGTGGCCGCAGGGCTGATCGCGGCCACCGGCATCAAGCTGCTCAGCGCCCTGCGCAAACACCCGCTGGGCCTGGCCTTGAGCAGCACCCTGGGCATTCTGGTGTTTATCGCAATCGCCTTGATGCGTTGGCCACTGCTGTATGTGTTGTTGTCGCTGGGCCTGCTGTCGTGTGTGCTCACCTGGCGAAAGTTGCGGCCATGAACACCACCACCCAGATCGTGATGTCGCACGCCGATTGGTGGGCCTTGTTTGGCCATTACCTGGCGCTGTCGCTGCTGGGCGTGGGCGGGGCCATCACCACCGCACCGGACATGCAACGCTACCTGGTCCAGCAGCAACACTGGCTCAGCGATCCGCAGTTCAATGCCGCCATCGCCATTGCGCAGGCCGCGCCTGGCCCCAATGTGTTGTTCATCGCCTTGCTGGGCTGGAACATTGGCCTGAACGCCGGCGGCGGTGCAGCCGCCTGGCCCATGGGCTTGTTCGGCATGCTGGTGACCATGACCGGCATCATGCTACCCAGCAGCGTGCTGACCTTCATGGCCACACGCTGGGGTCATCGCAACCGCGAACGCCGTGATGTGCGCGCCTTTAAACAAGGCATGGCGCCCATCGTCATCGCACTGCTGATTGCCACCGGCTGGATTCTGGCCACCACCCACCACAACCCGGCCACCGATTGGAAGTTATGGCTGCTGACGGCGGCAACCACCGTGATCGTCTGGCGCACCAAGATCCACTTGCTGTGGCTGCTAGGCGCGGGCGCCTTGCTGGGAGCGCTGGGTTGGGTGTGAGTCAGGGGTGGCTTGGGGCCGCATGTTGTGCATCGTGCGGCGGCTGAGCCTCTTGGGTCTCATGCAGCTCATGCTGCAGCTCATCGTCGGGCACACCATGCGGATGCAGCGCGGCCTGGTGAACCAGGCATTCACGGTGCAGCTTCTGCAGCACCTGAAACAGCACCTTGCGCTCTTCAACCGTCATCACCAACAGCATCTTCGCCTGGCCCTCGCGGGCCTTTGGAATCACCTGGTCGTGCAGTTCTATACCGGCGGGTGTGAGTTCACACATCAGCTTGCGCCGCGGCGCATTGCCCTGGGCCCGCAGGCTCACCAGGCCCTTGCCTTCGAGCATACGCATGGTGCGGCTGACCAATGACTTATCGGTTGATGAACGCATCACCAGTTCGCCAAATGGCAGCGTCTGCGCATGGGCCAGCACGGCGATCATGCGCCACTCGGCCACGGTCAGACCGAATTCGTCGGCATAAGGAACGGTGATGGCACGCCGCAGTGCATTGCTGACGTGGCTCATCCAGGTGGTCAGAAAGTTCTCTACCGACAGGCCTTCGCCATGCGCCTCCAACAAGGCCCAGGGGTCGGCATCCGATGGGCTGCTTGAGCCGGGGAACTCCAAAGTCGCGGGGTGGACGTAGTTGTTCATGTGCTACCGCCAGTATTTTTCTTCCGCTGGTCGTTGCAATAGACGCAGCAGTAGGTTTTCACACCGACCGTGATCCCTCCCGGTCGTCCCGTAAGCGTCAGCTCGTTGGTCAAGTCTTAATTTGTCCAACAAACGTAACAAATATATCTGGTTTAACAAGAAATGGGGGGAATTTGCGCCCACGGTTTCGTCAAGCCGGATCCGGTAGGGCTGCGGCGAGCACACGCGCAAACAGTTCATTGCGGAAATGAATCCCCAAACGCGCAAAAGCACGGCTGCGGTAAGTCTTCACCGTCGGCAGCGCCAAACACAAATCGCAAGCAATGCCCTCCAAGGTCATGCCGCGCAAGATGCGTGCACACACCGCCAACTCACGCTGCGTGAGGTCCGGGCAGAGCGCCAGAAGACGCTGCCGCCAACCGTCTACGGGCAGATTCACCGACGGCCCCGACACCAGACCAGCACCAGACGCGGCCGACAAACTGATGTGTTTTTGCGTGAGCTCCAGGAGCGCGGGCGCGAGCACTTCAAACGCCCCCAGCTGGGCGTCGCTGAACGCTGTCTGATGCGTGTGGCGGTAGAAATTGATAGCAAACACCGCACCGTCGCCCTGTTGCCGCACGATGGACACCCGTTCGGCTATGCCATGGGTTTCATACACCCGTGCGCGGTGCTCGCCAGGCAGTTCCTGGGCGGTGATGTGGCACAGCAAAGGGGTTTTTTCCAGCTCGACGCAAGCGGGCTCCGGCGCCAGCGTGCGGTCGCTGCGGTAAGGTCCTGCGAGATAGGCGCGCCAACAGTCACGCGTGGTGTCGGGCACACCATGGCTGGCCGACATGAACAACACCGGCGCCGCCCCCGCCCCGGTGCGGTACACCGACCACGATGCGGCCGGCATCAGCGGGTACAGACCGTCAAGCACGGCATCTTCGAAATGCGCCTGGCCGAGCCGGCTGATCATGCCCGCCAGCACCTCACCGGCGGAAACCGACGCGCTGACAAACCCGCCGGAAGACACACTCCGCCAGGTTCTCATTGATTACTCCACATAACCATATTCATGCCGTCATCTTCAGGGATGACAGACCACGACCACCACAGGACTTACGCTAGGAACAGCCTGCATCCCGGCTTACACCACACACTTATTTCCCGTGAACACGCTTCAGCCCCCAGAACTCCGCCATTTCGCCCACCTCTTCGTCACGGTTGGCCGTCCTCAAGAGGTGGGCGCTACGCCCCACGGCCGGCGCCGGGTGATTCCCATCACCGGCGGCGAGGTAGAGGGCCTGGACTGGCGCGCAAGGGTGTTGCCCGGCGGAGCCGACTTTCAACTGCTGGTCAACGACAGCCTGGCCGAGTTGGACGCGCGTTATGTGCTCGAGACCGAGGCCGGTGAACTGATCTACGTGCACAACCGCGCCGTGCGATCGGGCCCTGCCGAAGCCATGGCGCGGCTGGCGCGTGGCGAGCCCGTGGACCCGGCACAGATCTACTTTCGCTGCAGCCCCAGCTTCGAGACCGCCTCACCCAGCCTGAGCTGGATCCACCAACGCCTGTTTGTCGGCGCCGGTGTGCGCCACCCCGACAAAGTGGTAATGCGCTTCTTTGAATTGGCCTAAACCCGCCCCGCTTTTCGCAAAACATATTCAGGAGACAAACATGAAAACGCCCCGCAAAACCCATGGCCCCTCGCGCCGCCAAGTGCTGTTCACAAGTCTGGCCGCCGCTGCTTTGCTGACGGGCGCCACCAGCACCTGGGCCGACAGCTATCCGACACGGCCGGTACGCATCATCGTCGGTTTCCCGGCCGGCACCGGCCCGGACATCGTCGCCCGGCTGCTGGCGCAAAAGCTGTCGGAAGGCTGGGGCAATATGGGGGTAATCGTGGACAACAAGCCCGGTGCCGGCGGCTTGATCGCCGCCAGCGAAGCCGCGCGCGCAGCCCCCGACGGCTACACCCTGATGCTGGGCGAAACCGGCCAGCTCAGCATTGCGCCCAGCAGCTACAGCAAACTGCCCTATGACCCGCAAAAGGACTTCATACCCGTGAGCCAGGTGGTGAGCTCCGACTTTGTGCTGCTGGTCAACCCGCAAAAAGTGCCCGCCAAAAACGTCAAGGAATTCGTCAGCTGGACGCAGCAGCAAAAAGGCTTGTTCCTGGCCACCTTTGGCGCGGGCACGCCCGGCCACTTTGGCGCCTACATGTTTGGCGACGCCGTCAAACTCAAACCCGAACCCGTGCACTACAAAAGCACCGGCGACGCCCTGGGTGGCCTGTTCAGCGGCGACGTACAAGGCGTTTTTGCCAGCGTGGGCCTGGCCGCGCCCAACGTCAAAGCCGGCAAGCTGGTGGCCCTGGGCAGCACCGGCGCAACACGCACCAATGCATTGCCAGACGTGCCCACCATCAAGGAACAAGGCTACACCAGCCTGGAATTCAGTTCGTGGTTCGGCATCGTCGCGCCCGCACGCACACCGGCCGACATCGTGGCCAAACTCAACGCCGACATCGTGCGCGCCATGCAGTCGCCCGATGGCCGCAGCAAGATGGAAGACGCCGGCTTTCGCGTCACCGGCACCAGCCGCGAAGCCTTTGCCAACATCATCAGCGCCGATACCGCAAGCTGGGGCAAGGCCGTGGCGGCCACCGGCTTCAAGGCGGATTGAGGCGGATTAAGGCCGGCAGGCCAACTGACCGGCAGAATCCGCCTCGGCTTCGGCAGTGGCCACGGATACCCTTGCAAGCCCCAAGGAATTAAATACATTTCACTACAATTAACCCAGATTTAAGGAACTTTGAACACCGACAGCATCAAACTGCTTTGGTCACTTAAGCAAGGGAAGCGGATTTGATGGAACTGTTGGCAGCATGGGCCCCTAGACTTCTGGGGCTTCTGGGCATACTGATCGTCTGGCTGGCGGTTCTACGCTACCGCTCACACCGGCGCAAAGCCGAGCGCCGCCGGCAGGCCGAATGGCGGCAACACCACGAGTGGCTCAATAGCGGCGTCAAATCGAAAGAAAAGACTTAGCCGCCGTCAAAGCCGATTTCAGCGGCTGGTGTTGCGCTGAAAAATCTCGGCCGCGCAACATACGAAGTATCCACAAGCAGCGCCCGCCGCATCACGCGTAAGATTTTTGGTTTACGCTGCATGCTGGTGGCATTGGCAGCACCAAGGGCTCAAGACGCCTTTTGCCGCCGCAGCCGCCGTCTACACTCGCGGCGGCAGCCCGCCTCGCCGCATTGCCAGGAGCTTTTTGCATGGAACTTCGTCCGCTGGGCCGTAGCGGCTTGTTGGTTTCGCCGATTTGCTTCGGCGGAAATGTGTTCGGCTGGACAGCCAACGCTGCCACCAGTTTTTCGCTGCTGGACGCCTGGTTCGATGCAGGCTTCAACTTTGTCGATACCGCTGACGTGTACTCGGCATGGGTGCCCGGCCACAGCGGCGGCGAATCCGAAACATTGATTGGGCAGTGGCTCAAACGCAGCGGACGCCGCCACCAGATGGTGCTGGCCACCAAGGTCGGCAAACCCATGGGCCCGGGTTTGCAAGGCCTGCGCCCAGCCTATATTCGGCAGGCGGTCGACGCTTCGCTGAAACGCCTGCAGACCGACTACATAGACCTCTACCAATCACACGACGACGATACCGACACCCCGATAGAGGACACCCTCGGCGCCTATGCCGACTTGATACGCATAGGCAAGGTGCGCGCGATCGGGGCGTCCAACTACAGCGCGCCGCGCTTTGCCCAGGCCCTGGACGCGAGCAGCCGGCTGGGCCTGCCGCGTTATGAGACCCTGCAGCCGCTCTACAACCTCTACGACCGCGCGGTGTTCGAAGACCAACTGCAAGCGCTGTGCCGCACCCACGGCGTCGGTGTCATCAACTTCTACGCACTCGCGGCCGGTTTCCTGACCGGCAAGTACCGCACCGCAGCGGACGCTGGCAAAAGCGCACGCGGCGGCAAAACCGTGGCCACCTACCTCAACCCACGTGGCCTGGCTATCTTGCAGGCACTCGACGAAATCGCCGCCGAAAACAACACCAGCCCGGCGCAGGTCGCCACCGCCTGGCTGATGCAACGCCCCACCGTGGTCGCCCCCATCGCCAGCGCCACATCGCTGGACCAGTTGCAAGACCTGGTGGCCGCCAGTCAGTTGCGCCTGTCGGCTCAGGAGATCGCGCGGCTGGATGCCACAAGTGCGCAGGGCTGAAAGCCGCTTGCAGATGCGGCCAGGCCGGCAGGCCCTAGATACAAATAGGCGTTAACGCATATTGGACATGCGTTGGCCACTCACGATTTGATAGTTCCTGAAACTATTGTTTCTCGATCTTCGCGCGCACAATCACATCGCCCCAGCGCTTCACTTCTGATGCCAGTAATTGGCTCGCCTGCTCGGGTGTGCCGGGTTGCGCCTGCACGTTCAGGGTTTGCAGCTTTTGCCGCACCTCGGGGTTTTGCAAGGCCGCCACCGCCGCCTGGTTCAGACGCGCCATCACCGGCGCCGGGGTTTTGGCCGGTGCGGCCAGCGCATTCCACGAACTCGCCAACAGCTCGGGCATGCCACCCTCTTTCGCCGTGGGCGCATCGGGCAAGGCGGGTGAACGCTGGGCGCTGGTCACGGCCAGCACACGCAAGGCCTTGGCCTGAATTTGCGGCAACACCGGCGACAGGATTTCCACCGCCGCATCCACCTGGCCACCACGCAAGGCCGTGACCACGGCGGGCGTGCCATTAAACGGCACGATCTGCGCATCGATCGCCGCCTGGCTCTTGAACAGCTCGGCCGTCAAATGCTGCGAGCTGCCGATATTGATGCTGCCGATGTTCAGCTTGCCGGGGTTGGCACGCGCAAACGCCAGCATCTCGGGCAAGCTTTTGAAGGGCGAGTTGGCCGGCACCACGATGGCGATGTCGAATGTGCCGAGCACCGAGATCGGCGCGAAATCGCGCAGCGTGTCGTAAGGCAGACTCTTGAACAGTCCGGCACTCACGGCACTGGCGTTCGACATCAGCAGCAGCGTATAACCGTCGGGCGCGGCCTTGGCCACCAGGTCGGAAGCCACCACACCACCGGCGCCGGGTTTGTTGTCTATGACCACCGGCTGGCCCAGCGTCTGGCTCATGTGCTGGGCCACGGTGCGTGCGGTCAAATCGGCCACACCACCGGCGCCGAAGGGCACGACGATACGCAGCGGTTTGTCGGGGAAACCGGCCGCGTGGGCCAAGGACGACACCAGCGCGCCACCCAAAAGAGACAACGCGGCACCCGTGACCAGGCGGCGTTTGGACATTTGAAATTCGTGAGACATCAGTCAAATCCTTAGCGGGCAAATTTTGCCGCCATCTTGGCTCAAAATGCTTATCCGCACGCAGCAGAGCGGCATTCATCCATCCCCCGAGGCCACGCATCCCTTAAGGAAGTTTCATGAAGATTACCCGTCTCACCACCTACCGCGTTCCGCCGCGCTGGATGTTCCTGAAAATAGAAACCGACGAGGGCATCGTGGGCTGGGGTGAGCCCGTACTGGAAGGCCGCGCACGCACCGTCGAGGCAGCAGTGCAGGAGCTGTCGCACTACCTGGTGGGCCAAGATCCGCGCAACATCAACGACCTGTGGCAGGTGATGTACCGTGGCGGTTTCTACCGCGGCGGCCCGGTGCTGATGAGCGCCATTGCCGGCATAGACCAGGCGCTGTGGGACATTCTGGGCAAGTCGCTGAATGTGCCGGTGTACCAGTTGCTGGGCGGCAAGCTGCGCGACCGTATGAAAACCTATTGCTGGGTCGGCGGCGACCGCCCGGCCGAAGTGGTGGACGCCATTCGTCTGGCGCAAACCCGTGGCTTCGATACCTTCAAGATGAACGGCACCGAAGAGTTCGGCATGGTCGACACCCACGCGGCGGTAGACCGCGCACTGGAGAAGTTCACCGAAATCCGCGCGGCCTTTGGCTCCGGCGTGGACTTCGGCATCGACTTCCACGGCCGGGTGAGCCTGCCCATGGCCAAGGTGCTGCTGCGCGAACTGGAGCCGCTGCGCCCGCTGTTTGTCGAAGAGCCGGTGCTGGCCGAACATGCCGAGCAATACCCAAGGCTGGCAGAACACACAGCCATTCCGCTGGCGGCAGGTGAACGCATGTATTCGCGCTACGACTTCAAACGTGTACTGGCCGGCGGCGGCATCGCCATCCTGCAGCCAGACGTGTCACATGCCGGCGGCATCTCGGAATGTGTGCGCATCGCCAGCATGGCCGAGGCACACGATGTGGCGCTGGCACTGCACTGCCCGCTGGGGCCACTGGCACTGGCTGCCTGCCTGCAGGTGGACTTTGTGTCGCACAACGCGGTGTTCCAGGAACAAAGCATGGGCATCCACTACAACCGTGGTGCCGACCTGCTGGACTACATCAGCAACCCCGAGGACTTCGCGGTGAAAGATGGATTCCTGAGCGCCAGCACCCGCCCCGGCCTGGGCGTGGTGATGGACGAAGAGCGCATTGTCGAAGCCGCCAAGAACGCGCCCGACTGGCACAACCCGGTGTGGCGCCACCCGGACGGCAGCGTCGCCGAGTGGTAAGCAGTTCACCAGCGCAATAGAAAAAACGGGCCAGGTGTGTTTTCATACCTGGCCCGTTTTCCTTGAGCTGGCTTTGCGTTAGCGCGACACACCCAGCAGCTTGTCGAGCAACTCAGGCTGCTCGCGCAAGGTCTTGGCCGAGTCGGTATGCACCACGGTGCCATGGTCCAGCACCACCGCGGCATGCGAGATCGCCAGAATCGCCTGTGGGTGTTGCTCCACGATGATGGCGCTCAAACCCTCTTCGCGGGTGATGCGCGCAATCGCGCGCAGCAGTTCTTCCACAATGATGGGCGCCAGGCCTTCGAGTGGCTCGTCCAGCAGCAACAGGCGCGGGTTCAACACCAGGGCCCGGCCCACGGCCAGCATCTGCTGCTCACCACCCGAGAGTTGTGTGCCCAGGTTGCTCTTGCGCTCGGCCAGGCGCGGGAACATCTCGTAGACCCGCTCGGGCGTCCACACCGGGCTGGTGCTGCCCTTGCGGCCGGGGCGTGCCACGGCCGTGAGGTTCTCATGCACCGTCAACGACTTGAAGATGTTGCGCTCTTGCGGCACCCAGCCTATGCCGGCGGCCGCACGTTCGTGCGGCGCCAGCTTGTGCAGCGCAATGCCACCCAGCGTGATGCTGCCCGCATGGCGCCGCGTGGCACCGGCGATGGTGTTCATCAACGTGGTTTTGCCGGTGCCGTTGCGGCCCAGCAAAGCCAGGGTTTCACCTTCGTTCAACGTCAACGACACATCGTTCAACACCACCGCTTCACCATAACCGGCGCTGAGTTTTTCGACTTTCAACAACTCAGACATGCGCCTGCTCCTGGGATTGCGTGGGGTTGCCTTGCGGGTGGGTATGTCCGGCGACTTCGCCGTGGCCCAGGTACACCGCCTTGACCTGCGGGTCGTTGGCGATTTCATCGGGACTGCCTTCGGTCAGCATGGTGCCGTTGACCAGCACCGTCATGCGGTTGGCAAAGCTGAACACCAGGTCCATGTCGTGCTCGATCAGCAGCACCGACACATCCGCCGGCAAGGCCGCCACGGTGGCCAGCAGCTCTTCGCGCTCGCCCGCTGGCACACCGGCCACGGGTTCATCGAGCAGCAACACGCGCGGCTCGCAGGCCAGCGCAATGGCGATCTCCAGCAAGCGACGCTTGCCGTAGGCCAGCACATTCGTCTTCTGGTGCATCACCGAAGTCAAATGGAACTGCTCCAGCAGTTGCTCGCAACGTTCCATCACCGCGCGGTTGGCCCCCAGGGGTTGCCACCACTTGGTGCCCAGGCCACGCTGCTGCGACACCGTGGTCGCCAGCGTTTCCAGCGGCGTGAAGCTGTCGAACAGCTGGTTGATCTGGAAGGTGCGCACCATGCCGCGGCGCACACGTTGGTAGGGTGCCAGGCTGGTGATGTCTTCACCTTCGAGCACGATGCGCCCTTCGGTGGCGGACAACACGCCGGTCAACAAGTTGATCAGCGTGGTTTTACCCGCGCCGTTGGGGCCTATCAGTGCATGGCGTGCGCCACGGCGCAGGTCCAGGCTGACGTTGTTGGTGGCGGTGATGCCGCCAAAACGCTTGACCAGGCCCTGGGCGCTGAGCACCACTTCAGCTTGGGCGTCATAGGGTTTCACTGTGGTGTTCATGCCTTGCCTTTCCCCAACCAACTCGTAGGCTTGAGCAAACGCTCACGCCCCACCATCACCAACACCACCAGGAACAGGCCCAGCCAGAAAGTCCAGTACTGCGGCGTGATCGACGACAGCCAATCCTGCATCAGCTTGAAAACAATCGCACCGGTGACACCGCCATACAACCAGCCCACGCCGCCTATCACCAGCATCAGCATCACGTCGGCCGAGCGGTCAAACGCAAACACGTCCAGCGACACAAAACCCGTGGTCTGCGCCAGCAAGGCTCCGGCGGCACCGGCCATGCCGGCGGCGATGGTGTAGACCACCACCAGGCGTGACAGCACCGGCACACCAATCGCCATGGCGCGCAGACGGTTGTCGCGTATCACCTTGAGCGTGGCACCAAACGGCGAATGCACCAGGCGGCGCGCCAGGATGAAGAACACCAGCAAGACCGCCAGCGAATACCAGGCCGAGACCTTGCCGTAGAGGTCGAACTCAAACAGGCCCAGCACCGGCCCCATGACCACACCTTGCAGGCCGTCGGCGCCACCGGTGAAGTCGGAGTACTTGTTGGCGATCTCTCCCAGGATCAGCGCCACGCCCAGTGTCACCATCAGGCGCGTCAGGTCGGTGCCACGCATGATGGTCAGGCTGCAGATGGCGCCCAGGGCGGTAGACAGGACCACGGCCACCACCAGACCTACCAGCGGATCGGGCATGACCAGCTTGGCGAACAGGCCGGCGGCATAAGCCCCCATGCCGAAGAACGCCGCATGGCCCAGCGAGACGATGCCGGTGTAACCCAGCACCAGATCGAGTGAGATCGCAAACAGCGCCACGATGGCGACTTCGTTGACGATCAGCGCGTGGCTGGGGAACAGCAGCGGTGCGGCCAGCGCCAGCAGCCACAACACCGGCTCCCACGGCCGCCAGCGCGAGCCGGTCAATACCGCCAGGTTATTTGCAGTCGTCTTCATGCCTTGCCTCCCAAGCGCGAGAACAGGCCCTGCGGACGCCAGATCAGAATGGCAATCATCAAGCTGTACACAATGAATCCGCCCAGTTTGGGCACGTAGTACTTACCGGCCACGTCGGCCACACCCAGCAGCAGGGCCGCCAACAAGGGGCCGGTGATGCTGGACGTGCCGCCGACGGCGACCACGATCAAAAAGTAAATCATGAACTTCAGCGGGAAGGTCGGGTCCAGGCCCAGCACCTCGGTGCCGAGTGCACCACCCAGACCGGCCAGGCCAGAGCCCACGGCAAAGGTCGAGAGGAAGACGATGTTCACATTGATGCCCAGGCCGGCGGCGACGCGTTGGTCGTCCACGGAGGCGCGCAGGCGGCTACCGAAGCGGGTGCGCGCCAGGATGAACTGCAAGGCCACGGTCAGGGCGGCACACACGGCGATAATGAACAGCCGGTAGTGGCCCATGCCGAGCAGGCCCAGCGGGGTTTCGAGTTCGGTGCGGCCACGCAGGTACTCGGGCAATTGCATGATTTGCTGCGATGAACCCATGAAGTAGTCCATGCCGGCCACGGCCATGAAGGTCAGACCAATGGAGAACAGCACCTGGTCCAGGTGCGGGCGACGGTACATGGGCCGGTAGAGCGTGCGCTCCAACACCGCGCCCAGCAAGCCGGAAACAATAAAGGCCAGGGGCAGGCACACCAGGAAAGGCACACCAAAGCGCTGCATCAGCAGCACCGTGGTGTAGCCGCCCACCATGGCGAAGGCACCGTGGGCCAGGTTGATGAAGTTCATCAGCCCCATGGTCACGGCCAGGCCTACGGCCAGCACGAATAGCAGCATGCCGTAGGCAATACCGTCAAAAAGAATGGTCAACATATTTTGGTACACCCCCAGGTCGCTCACTGCGTGTAGCTCCGCCCCCCTTGCAGGGGGCGGCACGTGCGGCCTGGCGAAGCCAGTTCCGCCGTGCCCCGCGATGGGGACACGCCCGTCTATTCGCGACCTGGGTGGGATAAAAGTTTTTTTACTTGGCCTTGCCTGGATCCTTGACGTCTTTGATCACGTCAAATTCCACGTTGTAGAGTTGGCCGTTTTTCTTCTCGACCTTGCGCAGGTAGATGTCTTGCACGATGTCGCGGGTCTGCGCATCGATGAAGATCTTGCCGCGTGGGCTTTCAAAGAGTTGGCCCTTCATGGCGGCCAGCAGAGCGTCACCGCCACCAGCGCCCTTGGTCACCTTGAGTGCTTCGTAGATCACGCGCATGCCGTCATAGCCGCCCACGGCCATGAAGTTCGGGCGCAAGCCCTTGTTGGCCTTCTCGAAGGCTTCAACAAACTGCTTGTTCATCGCCGAAGGGTGGGCCGCCGAGTAGTGGTGCGAGGTGACCACACCCAGGGCGCCGTCGCCCATGTCGTTCAATTGATCGTCATCGGTGATGTCGCCAGGACCGATCAGCTTGATGCCGGCCTTGTCCATGCCGCGCTCCAGGAACTGCTTCATCACCGCTGCACCCGCGCCGGAAGGCACAAACACAAACAGCGCGTCCGGCTTGGCGTCACGCACCTTTTGCAGGAACGGTGCGAAGTCGGGGTTGCGCATCGGTACACGCAGCGATTCGATGACTTCGCCACCGTTGAAGATGAAGCGGTCTTTGAAATACTTCTCGGCGTCGATGCCTGGGCCGTAGTCGCTGACCAGGGTCACAACCTTCTTGATGCCGTTCTTGGGCACCCAGTCGGCCAAGGCCACCGAGGCTTGTGGCAGCGTGAAGCTGGTGCGCACGATGTAAGGCGAGGCTTGCGTGATGCTCGAAGTTGCGGCGGCCATCACCACCAATGGGGTCTTGGACTGCGTGGCGATAGGTGCGGTGGCCATGGCCGAAGGCGTGATGCCCATGCCCGCCAGCACGTTGACTTTGTCGTTGACCACCAACTCCTGCGCCAGGCGTTTGGTCGCATCTGGCAGGCTGGTGTCGTCCTTGACGATGAGCTCAATCTTCTTGCCGGCCACGGTGGTGCCGTTTTGCGCCATGTACAGGCGGGCAGCGGCTTCGATCTGGCGGCCGGTGGTGGCTTGTTGGCCAGTCATGGGCAGGACCAGACCGATCTTGAAGGTTTCCTGGGCCATCGCACTGCCTACAGCCAGCGCCGACACCGACAGCGCCAAGGCGCTGAACAACCATTTATTTTTCATTCGTCATCTCCTAGGGGTAGTAAAAGCAAAAAACGACATCAGCCCAGCGACCTGGACGGAATCCAACCAACCGACACAAACGGTGAACACGGCATAAGCGTTCCGCATTTTCTGGCGCACAGCAACCGGGCGACTACGGGGCAACACGTATGTATGGCATTTCAATATGCGCTCAATCACGCTTGCGGATCAAACGCACACCGGCCATGTGGTGCAGTTCACGGCGCTGCACGGCTTCGCGCAGGTTGCGCTTGGCGATGCGCGCGTGTTCGCGCATCAGCGCCTCGGCGCGCGCGCCCTCGCGTTGTTCAATCGCCTCCAGCACCAGGCGGTGCTGCATCTGCGCCACCACCAGCATGTCGCGCGCCTTGGGCGTGTGCGCATGCACCACCACAAAGGCCGAGGCAGAAGCAAACGGCAGGCTGACCACACGCTCCAGCTCGCGCGCAATCACAGCGCTGCCCGCCATCTCGGAAATAAGTTGATGAAAGCGTTCGTTCAGCGCCACATAGCGTGAAAAGGCTTGTTCGTTGAGTGCCGGCATCTCCAGCACTTCGTCTATGCCGTCGAGGCAGGTTTGTGCTTCGCCCAGCAGCACCGGCACCACGCCGCGCTCGGCGGCCAGACGCGCCAGCAAACCCTCCAGCGTGCCGCGCAGCTCAATGGCTTCGGTGACGTCGCGCTCGGAAAAAGTGCGCACCGCATAACCACCGTTGGGCAAGGCTTCCAGCAAGCCCTCCTGCTCCAGGCGCATCAGGGCGGCGCGGATGGGTGTGCGGGATACACCGAGTTTTTCCACGATGGCCAACTCGGCAATGCGAGCGCCGCCGGGCAGCTCACCGCCCAGAATCATTTCGCGCAAACGCAGTTGGGTTTTGACCGCCTGGGACGAGCCAGCCTCGGGCGTTTCCAGGCCACCTGAAACAAATGTATCCATAGGCAAGTTTTTAGCACACATCGTGGATTCTTAATGTGTACATTGGACCATCCACAAAACCCATAACCACGAAAAAAAGCGCTTTTTTGCTGAGTGTTTACCCTAGTTTTTGAGTGATTTTGTTTGTTATGTATTTTCTATGTATACATCGACAAAAAAATCAGCATAATTTGATCCGTACGCTGTATCGAGAGATCGTTTTTCGGCCTTCTTTCTGTAACCAAGCAGCACCCCACGAAATACCCCAAAGGAGAATCCTGTGTTCCCGAAAAACGCCTGGTACGTTGCCTGTACCCCTGATGAAATCGCCACCAAACCACTGGGCCGTCAGGTCTGTGGTGAAAAAATCGTTTTCTACCGCGACGGCAAAGGCGCAGTTGTGGCACTCGATGACTTCTGCCCGCACCGTGGCGCCCCGTTGTCGCTGGGCAAGGTGTGTGAAGGTGAACTGGTGTGTGGCTACCACGGCCTGAAGATGGGCTGCGACGGCAAAACCGTCTCCATGCCCGGCCAACGTGTGCACGCCTTCCCCAGCATTCGCAGCTTCCCGGTGGTCGAGCGTTATGGCTTCATATGGGTCTGGACCGGCGAAGCCGAAAAGGCCGACCCGGCGCTGATCCACCACCTGGAGTGGGCCGACCATCCCGACTGGGCCTACGCCGGTGGCCTGTACCACGTGAAGTGCGACTACCGCCTGATGATAGACAACCTCATGGACCTGACCCATGAGACCTATGTACACACCAGCAGCATAGGCCAGGAAGAAATCGATGAAGCGCCGGTGACCACCAAGACCGAAAACGGTGTGGTCAGCACCAGCCGCTACATGGACGGCGTGATGGCCCCGCCCTTCTGGCGCGCCAATCTGCGCGGCAACGGCCTGGCCGACGACGTGCCGGTGGACCGCTGGCAAATCTCGCGTTTCACGCCGCCCTGCCACGTGATGATTGAAGTTGGCGTGGCCCATGCCGGCAAAGGTGGCTACAACGCCGACCCGGCACACAAGGTGTCAAGCATCGTGGTCGACTTCTGCACGCCCGAGACCGAAACCACCATGTGGTACTTCTGGGGCATGGCGCGCAACTTCAAACCGCATGACCAGGAACTGACCAAGCAGATCCAGGCCGGCCAAGGCAAGGTGTTTGCAGAAGACACCGACATTCTGGAAGCCCAGCAAGCCAACCTGTTGCGCAACCCAGGCCGTCGTCTGCTGATGCTGAACATCGACTCGGGCGGTGTGCAATCGCGCCGCTTGCTCGACAAGCTGCTGGCGGCCGAGCAAACCCCGGCACAACCGGCTGCTGCAGCGGCTTAACACCGCGCCCCAACGTCCGCGTGATCGAGGGACAGCAAAAATAACAGGCGCCTGATGGGCGCCTGTTTGCATGGTGTGGGTGATCGCCTGCGGCATGCCTAAGTCCTGCGCCTGGATTAATATCGCGCAAAAATTTATATCGTTATCAACAACAACCAAGGAGCACACATGCATCAACTTCCAGCCCGATACGACCACGTGGGCAGTTTTCTGCGTCCCCAGTACTTGCTGGAAGCGCGTGAGCAGAAAGCCAAAGGGCAGATCAGCCCCGAGCAACTGCGCTTGGTGGAAGACCGCGCCATCAGCGAGATCGTCAAGTTCCAGGAAGACGTGGGCCTGAAAAGCATCACCGATGGCGAATTCCGCCGCACCTATTTCCACGTCGACTTTCTCGAGCAGTTGGGTGGTGTGCAGGCCGACATTCCGGTGACGGTGCTGAACGGTGATGGCTCGGTAGCCCTGGCCCCGCCGGTGATGCGTGTGATCGACAAGGTGCGCCACGCCAAGGACATCCAGTTGGCGGATTTCCAATACCTGAAGAGCCAAGTCTCGGCCGGCAACACGCCCAAGGTGACCATTCCCTCACCCACCATGCTGCACTTCCGTGGCGGCCGCGCCGGCATCAGCAAGACCGCCTACCCCGAACTCGAGCCGAGCTTCTACGACGACGTGGCCAAGGCCTACGGTGACGAACTGCGCAGCCTGGCGGCCGCCGGCTGCACCTATGTGCAGATGGACGACACCAACCTGGCCTATCTGTGCGACGAAAAAATGCGCGAAGCTGCGCGCCAACGCGGCGACGACCCGAATGAGCTGCCACACCGCTACGCCGCCTTCATCAACAAGGTGGTGGCGCAAAAGCCCGCAGGCATGACACTGGCCATGCACCTGTGCCGTGGCAACTTCAAGAGCACCCACGCCGCCGCCGGCAACTACGAGCCCGTGGCCGAGGCGCTGCTCAAGGAAATGGACCTGGACGCCTACTTCCTGGAGTACGACGACACCCGCTCGGGCGACTTCAAGCCACTGCGTTACCTACCCAAGGGCAAAACCGTGGTGCTGGGCCTGGTGACCACCAAGTTCGGCGAAATGGAAGACAAGGACGAACTCAAGCGCCGCATCGAGCAAGCCGCCAAATACGCGCCGCTGGAGCAGTTGGCACTGTCGCCGCAGTGTGGCTTCTCCAGCACCGTACATGGCAACAACATCGCCGTCGAAGCCCAGCGCGCCAAGCTGCGCCTGGTGATTGAAGTGGCACAAGAGGTCTGGGGCAATACTTGATCCCCCACCGCGCCGCCAGCACTTCACAAGGTCTGGCGGCGTGGCTGCCGTCCCCCACGCTACACCTGCTGCTCGGCGTGTTGGCGGTGCTGGTGTATGTGGTCTCGACCCGCATGCACCAGGAGCGGCGCGCGCCCAGCACGGCAATAGCCTGGGTGGTGGCACTGTTGCTGCTGCCCTACGTGGTGTTGCCGCTTTATCTGCTGTTTGGCCAGCGCAAAACCCGCCCCGCGCGCCCACCCCGGCGCCCGCGCCACACGCAGCAGGATGTGGCGGCCGATTGGGCGGCCTCGCTGATTGAAAGTTTTGACCTGGCACCACCAAGCGTGGGCATCGTCGACTTTCACCGCGACGGTCTGGCGGCGCGCGACGCCCTGTGGCATGTGATTGCCAGCGCACGCACGCGGCTGGATGTCTGCACCTTCATCATAGGCCGCGATGCCCTGGGCGATGAGACCATTGCACGCCTGGCCGCACGCGCACGTGACGGTGTGCAGGTGCGTTTGATCCTGGACGGTTTTGGTGCGCTGAAACTGTCGCGCCGCCATTTCGATACGCTGCGCCAAGCCGGTGGCAAGGTCACGGTTTTTCGTCCGCTCTTGAAACTGCGCCAGCGTGGCAAAGGCAATTTGCGCAACCATCGCAAGATGGTGATCGCCGACGACTTCCTGCTCTGGGCTGGCGGCCGCAACCTCGCAGCCGAATACTTTTTGGGCACACCGGGCGAGCCGCCCTGGCTGGACCTGTCGTTCACCTTGCAAGGCGGTGCCGCCGCAGCCGCAGCCCATCAATTCGAGCAAGACTGGGCCAGCGCGCGCCAGCAGCCTGCGCGCAGCATAACCCGCGCGGCCGAGGTGCACCACGGCAGCGCCACCCAGTTCTTGCCCAGCGGCCCGGATCAGGCCGAAGACACCGCACTCACCTTGTTGATAGCCGCGTGTTTTAGGGCCGAGCAACGCATTCTTGCCGTGACGCCCTACTTCATCCCAGGTGACCGCCTGCGCGACGCGTTGCGCACCGCCGCGCGGCGCGGCGTAGAGGTCACCATCGTCCTGCCCCAAGCCTCGAACCACCAACTGGCCGACTTTGCCCGCATGCGTGCCATGCGCGACCTGGCCGAAGCTGGCGTGCACTTTCTCATGCTGCCCAGCATGGTCCACGCCAAAGCCGTGGTGGTGGATGAGCATCTGGCCTTGTGCGGCTCCATCAACCTGGACCAACGCAGCCTGCTGGTGAACCACGAAAGCGCGGTGGTGTTCTACAACCCGGCCGACCTGCAATGGCTGGCCGATTGGATACATGCGCTTGGCCGCCGCAGCCAGGCATTTCAGTCCACCCCGCCTGGCCTCGCGCGCGACTTGAGCGAAGGCCTGCTGCTGGCGGTGGCATTCCAGTTGTGAGCCTCGAGGCTGGGCGCCCAGCGGCATCACGCAACCCCAAGCCTCCATTTGCAAGCAGAAACAATCAATACGACAACTTATCAACTCAAAAAATTTCCATATACCGCACAATGAGGCGTGGTTTCATTTCCTTGGCTTCGTCAACTATTAGCCCGCCCAGCACGGCCTCTATTGCATGCGCTTGTTTGCCCCCGTCCTTGCCCTGGCCATCTTCTCGATGGCAGGTCCACTACATGCCGATCCGCTGTGGTTGACGCTGACCGGCGATGCCACCCGCGCCGACGCTGATTCGGTGCAGGTGCTGGCCGATTCGGTGAACCTCAACGGCACCACGGGCACATTGCAGTTGCGCGTCAGCCGCGCCGGCGAACGCTCCGCCTATGACGATCTACCCTACCGCTCCTATATAGGCTGGATCAGGGTGGATTGCAGCCAGCGCGAAGGCCACTTCCTGCAGTTGCAGTATTACGCCGAAGCCTTGTGGACCGGCGCGGTCCGGCTGGTGAACTTCACCGAGTCGAATATGCCCAGGCTGCTGTTCAAGGACATGGACCCCAACCCCACGACACGCTTGATCCGCGCGGCCTGCAGCGTAGAGAAAGTCAAGACGCAGTGACGCGCCCGGGCCAACACGCGCCGCAAATGCACACCCACACGACCTCTTGCAGCCGTCGGCAACCGATAATTGGCGCAACTCCCTAACGGCATCACCGCCGCTGCTCCAGGTTTGCCCAGTCTCCGCTCGCCATGTCCCTCTCTGCCAATACCCCATCCTCCCCATCCGCCCTGCCACCGGTGCCCGGTACTCCTGAAGAGTTGGCCCGGATCAGCCCCGTGCAGTGGAGCGAGGTGTTGTCCGCCGCACCCGAGCGGGCCGCCACCTGGATGTTTGCCGCTGCCCGCCTGGGCAGCGCCGACGCACAAGCCATCCTGGGCCAATGGCTGCTCGACGGCAAAGGCCTGCAACGCAACCCGGAAGAAGCCTTCAAGTGGTTTCAAAAGGCGGCGTTCCAGGGCCATGCCATGGGCATGAACATGGCCGGGCGCTGCCTGGAAAACGGCTGGGGCATCCCCGTGGACCTGCCAGCGGCCACCGACTGGTACGCACGCGCCGCGCGCAAAGGCCTGGACGTGGGCATGTACAACTACGCCAACCAACTCGCTTCGGGCCAGGCCGTGCCACGCGACGACGTGCAGGCACTGCGCTGGTACCAGGAAGCGGCACGCCTGGGCCACGCCAAATCATTCACCAAGATAGGCGGCTTTTATGAAGATGGCCGCACCACCGCCAAGGATGGCCCCACCGCCATGGGCTACTACCGCAAGGGCGCCGAGGGCGGCGACTTTCGTGGCCAGTTCAACTACGCCGGCATGCTGGCCGAGCAAGGCCAGCTCAGCGAAGCGCTGCGCTGGCTGCGCCTGGTGCCATTAACCGCCACACCCGACTTTCTGGCACGCGCCGGTCGCATGCTGGTGCAATCGCCGGTGGCCGAATTACGTGCCGTCGGCCAGCAGATGCTGGGCGAAACCACGGCCACCACCGATGGCGCAGGCAAAAACTTCGAAGCCGTGGCCGACGCGCTGACCTCGGAGATTGCCGCACTCGATGCCCGCCTCTCGGGCTACACCCCCTTGCCCTTGCCGCCCCACACCGCCACAGCCTCCAGGCAGGCCATCGCGGAAACCGTGGTGCCACACCACGACAGCAGCAGCGAGCTGCACCTGCGCCACTACCAGGCCAAGGACCTGGCCGCGGTCGCCCAGGTTTTCACCGACGCGGTGCACGGTCTGGCCGGCAGCCACTACGGTCCTAGCCAACGCAACGCCTGGGCGCCCAAGCCCCCGGACCTGGCGGTTTGGGCGGCACGGCTGCAGGGCCTCACCACCTTGCTGGCCGAATCAGAACGCGGCTTGGCGGGTTTTCTGTCTTTTGCCTCCAACGGCCACATCGACCTGCTGTTCACTGCGCCGCGTCACGCCCGCCACGGCGTGGCCAGCGCGCTGTACGCCCACGCCGAACGCGCGCTGCAAGCCCAGGGTGTGAACGAGCTGTTCACCGAGGCCAGCCTGGTGTCGCGGCCGTTTTTCGAGAAACACGGCTACCGCGTCGAGGAAGAACAGGTGGTGCTGCGCAACGGCGTCAAGCTGGACCGTTTTGCAATGCGCAAGCGGCTTTAGAAATTGAGGTCCAAAGCGGCTTCAAGGCTTACTCAATCTGCGGAACAAGCTCCTATTTCAGCAGCAAAAAGCGCCCCCTCGGCAGGAACCCGGGTCACGCCATAGCTTGCGCCAGAAAGGACGCCAGGGCTGGGGCCGGCAGCGGTCGGCTCAGCAGGTAACCCTGAAACCCATGGCAGCCACATTCGACCAAAAAACGGCGCTGCTCCACGGTTTCCACACCTTCGGCCACCACGTTCAGCGCCAGGCTCTGGCCCAGCGCCACAATCGTCCGGGCGATGGCGGCGTCGTTCGGGTCGGTGAGCACGTCGCGCACAAAGGATTGGTCGATCTTCAGTTGATCCAAGGGCAAGCGCTTGAGGTAGGCCAGAGACGAATAACCGGTGCCAAAGTCGTCCAGTGAAAAACCCACACCAGCCTCTTGCAGCTGGCTCATCTTGTGCACCAGCGAGGGCATGTCGTCGGCCAGAACACTCTCGGTCAGTTCGAGTTTGAGCTTATGCGGCGCGGCCTGCGTGCGCTGCAGCGCGTCCAAGACCTGGACAACAAAGTGGGGGTGGTGAAACTGCTTGGCGCTGACGTTCACCGACATCGTGAGTTCGCACAGCCCAGGTGTCGCCCGCCAACTCGCCAGTTGCTGGCACGCCGTCTCCAGCACCCATTGGCCGACCTGCAGGATCAAATCACTTTCTTCCGCCGCCGGAATGAACAACGCCGGCGACACCAGGCCGCGTACCGGGTGCATCCAGCGGATCAAGGCCTCCACTCCGGTCACCTGGCCCTGCATATTCGCCTGGGGCTGGTAGTGCAAAAGGAACTCATGGTTGACCAACGCTTGGCGCAGGTCGCTCTCCATGCCGGCGCGCGCGAACACCGCCTCCTGCATCTGCGGATCAAAGAAACGCAGCGTATTGCGGCCCGCATCCTTGGCTTGGTACATCGCCAGATCGGAACGTTTGAGCAACTCGCCAACACTGACATCGTGCCCCAGAAAAGGGGCGACGCCAATGCTGGAGGTGCAGCGGTGTTGGTAGCCACTCAGGGTGTAGGGTTGGTCCAACACGGTCAGCATCTTCTCACCCACCGCGCGGGCCTGCTCAATCGCCTGTGCCGCGTCTTCGCTCAAACCCTCGAGCATGACCAGAAACTCGTCGCCCCCCAAACGCGCCACGGTATCGCTCTCGCGCACACACTCCAACAAGCGGCGCGCCACCTGCACCAGCAACTCGTCGCCTTTGTCATGACCCAAGGTGTCGTTGAGGGTTTTGAAGTTGTCCAGGTCGATAAAAAACAGCGCACCACGCTGCTGTGTGCGGGCGCTCTGGGTGATCGCGTGGTTCAAGCGGTCGCTCAGCAGCAGCCGGTTCGGCAGCCCCGTCAACGGGTCGTAAAAGGCCAACCTGTGCACGGCATGTTCGGACTTCTTGCGCTCGCTGATGTCGGTATTGATGGCCAGTATGGACTTGGGTGCGCCGGCATCATCACGTACCAGCGTCCAGCGCCCTTCCACCGTGATGGATGAGCCATCCTTGCGCCGCTGCTCGATTTCGCCGGTCCACTCGCCGCTGCTGATGACCACCTGCGTGGCACGCAGGAAGTCCACCGTATCGGCATACAGCAAGCTGGCAATGGACCGGCCTATGGCCTCTTCTGCGCGCCAGCCATACAGGCGCTCCGCACTGTGGTTCCAGAAGATGACGCTGTGGTCCATGCCGCGCACCATGATGGCGTCCTGCGCGCGGTTCAGCAGCGAAGCCTGGTCTTGCAATTGCGCGTCGGATTCCAGTCGCTGCAGTTCCCCTTCGGCGCGCGCAGCAAAAATTTGCAGCGTGGAGAAAATCGCATCGGTCTCGTCCAACGGGGCGCGAAACAGCACAAACAACATTCCCAGTACGTCGCCCGTGGCCGACGCCAGCCGCAGTCCGACAAAACCCTCGCCCAGATCTTGCGCTGGCAAATTCCCCAGATGCTGCGCCAACGGCACAAGCTCGGCCAGCAGCGGGCCCACCTGGCGCGGCACCACACAACGCGGCTCGGTGAGGAGCTTGGCGCAGGGTGTGCCCTGCAACGGAAATGCAAAACCGCCGGTCGCCCGGCCGTCCACGGCGCCTGCGATCACCCGGGCACTGGCGCCGCCGGTCTCGACCCGGGCAATAAAGCCCGCGTAGGCGCCCAGCGATTCCGCCATGTTGAGCGCCAGTTCGGCGAAGAAATCCTTGCCCGACTGGGTCGATACCGCCGAGGCAATTTTGCGCAGCGAGGCCTGCAGGCGACGCTGTTCGTCCTGCGCGCGCAAATTGCCGATGCCAAATGCCAGGTCGTTGGCCAACTCTTCCAATAGCACCAACTCGTCTTTGGGCACATGGTTGACTTCCGGCGAATACAGCACCAGCACACCCAGGATCTGATCGCGGTTCACCAAAGGCAAGCTGATCACGGCACGCAAGCCATGGGCCAGCGCCGCGTCGCGCCACAGCCGCACCAGATCATCCTGGGCAATGTCCTCGACCACCACCACCTGCCGGGTCGCAAAAGCCCGGCCAACCGACCCCATTTGCAAGGGCTGCTCGCTGGACCACGACAGTGTCAGATTTTCCAGAAACCCCGTGCCTTCGCCAAACGAGGCCACCGGCTGTATGGATTTGCGTTCATCTTCCAGCGCCAAGCCCACCCAGGCCATGCGGTAGCCGCCAATGGCCACGGTGATGCGGCAAATCTGCTCCAACAGCCGCTGTGCGTCCTCTGCACGGATCAAGGATTCGTTACATGCACTCAACATCTTTTGCGCACGGCTGACGCGCAAAAGTTCGCGCTCGGCGAGCAACCGCTTGGTCACATCGTAGACCAGCACCAGCCGCGCCGCCTGGCCAGCGAACTCAATCGCATCGGCGGCGATCTCGACGTCGATGATGTCGCCATTTTTTTTGCGGTGCCGGCGTAACTGCCCAAAGGTTTTGGGTTGCAGCGGTACAGCCTTCACCAGTCCGTCATACTCCAGCTCCACTCCAGGCGCCCACAAGGCCTGGACCGGCATGTCCTGAAACTCTTCGCGGCTGTAGCCATAAAGCGCCAGCGAAGCCTGGTTCACGGCCAACAGCCTAAGACTGCCTGAGTCATACACCCACATGGGCAGCGGGCTGCTTTCAAACAACATGCGGTACTGGGCCGCTGAGCGCTCAAGCCGCTCGGCGAAGCGTTGCCGCTCTATCACCACCCCCATCGACTCCACCAATATCTGCAGGTGGTCTACCTCCCGCATGCCAAAAGCAAAGGTTTGTGGCGAGACCACCTTGACCACACCAATGGGTGTATTGCCAACCCGCAAGGGTGCGACCAGCAGGGAGCGAATGCCCACCTCACGGCAGATCGCCAGGTTCACCCGCGGATCGGCCTCGGCGTCATCACAACGCAACACCTCGCCGCGCGCCAACGCCAGGCCGGAGAAGCTGCCCTCGCGGGTGAAGCGTTGACCAACCCTGCGGGTGGTGGGCCCCGCCGCACCGCGGCACACCATGTCCTCACCGTCGATCAGCTCCACCTCACCGCCGGTGGCACTCACCAGGTCTTTGGCGCGCTCGGCCACCAGTGTCATCAAGGCGTTCAAGTCCAGGCTGGCCGAGGCAATTTCCTGCTGGGTCTTGACGATGCTCGCGCGGGCGCGTTCTTCACGCCGCGCCGCCTCTTCTGCCCTTTTGCGCTCGGTAATGTCGACCATGCCACCAACCATGCGAATGGCCGCGCCCAAGGCATCACGAATGACGATTCCCCGGTCCATCACGTCGGCGTAACTGCCATCGTTGCGACGGAATCTGAAGCTGTCTTCCCAGTTGCTTTCCGCGCCATGGATCACCGCGTAAATGCTGCCCAGCACACGCTCACGGTCTTCCGGGTGCACACGGTCGGCCCACGAACCAACGCTGTCATCGGCAAGCTCGGCGCTGTCGCCGTAGAGTTTTTGAAACCCTTCGTTGCGCCAGATGTGGCCGGTTTGGAAGTTCCAATCCCACACCGCGCCAGCCGTGGCCTTGGCAACGATTTGAAAGCGTTCCTCGCTGATGCGCAGCCTCTCGTTGCTCTGGTGCCGCTCGGTGGCATCGCGAAAATAAACCGAAAGGCCTTCATCGGAGGGATAGGCCCGCACCTCGAACCAGCAGTGCCGCACCAAGGACCAGGCCTCGAAGCCAACGGTTTGGCGCGTTGCCATGGCACGCTGATACTCGTGGTAGAACACCGAGCCGGTAGACGCGCCAAACACATCCCAGATCACACAGCCCAATATGTCGGCCTGGCGCTGCTGCAGCAGGCGCTCGGCTTCCGGATTCACGTAGGTGAAGCGCCAATCGTTGTCGACCGTGAAGAAGCCATCGGTGATGCTCTCCAAGGTCGTCGCCAGGCGGCGCGACAAGGCACTGGCCTGCTGCTCGGCAAGCTTGTGGTCGTGGATATCGGTCACCGTGCCATACCAGTTGACGATGGCGCCTTCATCGTCGCGTACCGGCTCGGCCTTCACCAGCATCCAGCGGTACTGCCGGTCACTCGCCCGCTTCAAGCGGTACTCCAGCGAGACCGCTTGCCCGGTTTGCACCGCCTGCGTCCAGATGGCCAAGGTGGGCGCCACGTCCTCGGGGTGCAGTGCCTCGACCCATCCGATTTCCGCCGTGCCGCGCGGTGTGATGTCTACATAGTTGAACATCGCCTTGTTGGCGTAGTCCACCGTGCCGTCGGGTCTGGCAGTCCAGACGATTTGCGGCATGGCATCGGCCAATTCGCGAAAGCGGCGCTGGCTGGCGCTGAGCGACTGCTCGGCCAGCTTGCGTTCGGTGATGTCCTGCAGCGCCCCTTTGATCTGCACGATATGCTGGCCCTGCCGACGGCCAGGCTGGCCTATCGTGCGCACCCACACCCGGTTGCCACGCGCCGTGACCAGCTCCATCTCCTCGTCAAAAGACACACCGTCGTTGGCACAGGCCCGGAACCGCGCCAGCAGCCGCTCACGGTACTCGGGCGCGTAGAAGCCATGCGCCTGGTCGACCGCAAAGGTCTGCACCTCGGTTTCGTGGATGGCCGCAACTTCCGGCGACCAGAACACCGTGCCCTGCCGCAGGTCGGCCAGCCACCCACCGACACGCGCCACCTGGCCGGCGATTTGGAGGATTTCCGAGTTCTGCTGCAGCGTCAGCAGCAGTTGCTCGCGCTCCGCCGTCCAGGCCTGCATGGCGAGCCGCTGGTGCCGGTACTCCAGCTGCACCATGACCTGGTCGGCAAGCGTTTCCAGTGCACTCAGTTGCGCGGCGCTCAAGACCCTGGGCACCTGATCGATCACCGCCAGGGTGCCGAGCGCATAACCATCCGAAGTGACCAGGGGAAAACAGGCGTAGAAGCGAATGCGCGGTTCACCCGTCACCAGAGGGTTGTCGGCAAAGCGGGCATCTATGGCCGCATTGGGTACCACAAAAGCGCCATGGCCCTGAATGGCGTGAGAGCAGAAAGACACCGTCCGCTCGGTTTCCCTGACACTCAGGCCGACGCTGGACTTGAACCATTGACGCTGCTCGTCGACCAGTGAAACCATGGCGATAGGCACTTCACAGATGCCGGCCGCAAGTTTCGTCAACTTGTCGAACTCGACTTCGGGAGATGTGTCCAGGACCGCGTATCTGCGCAACGCGTCCAGTCGCTGTTGTTCTCCCTTGTCAACCATTGCCAAACGCCTCCTCAGGGTGGTTTGATGTCAAAGAAGTTGCATCAATTGGTTACACGAGCTTACCTGAAATCGCCGTCCGCCAGCCCTAAAAGAACCGGTCCTACAGACACCCGGCGGTGATGCGCGGACAGTGCGAACATGTGCCGTATCGATGAAAATCGATCTGCTGTTCTGCCCCTCAACCGCCTGCCTAGCCCGGCACGCCCCGAAAGGAATCACGCCATGGACTTGTCCACCTCCAATATGACGAATCTGTTCCAGCAACTGGGCCTGCCAAGCAAGCCCGCGGAGATCGCCCAGTTTGTCGCCCAACACCGGCCCCTGGCCGACGACGTGAAGCTGGCCGACGCACCGTTCTGGAGCGCCGGGCAGGCGCAGTTTCTGCGCGAACAAATCCAGGTCGACGCGGATTGGGCGGAAGTGGTGGACCAACTCAGCGTGATGCTACGGTCGTGATCACAAGCCATAGGTCCATCACACCGTACGCGATCTGCCTGCGGCTCACCCGCCTGGCAAAAGCAACAGGATAAAGGCCTTACAGCTGCGTCACAAGGCGTTGCCTACGCAACAGGCAGTTTGTTGTGCAACGGGCAACAGACAAGGTGCAATAGCCTGCGTTGCTATCATTTTTGAGAAGCCCCAAACTTACCCTCAAACTTATCCACAGAAGTGCTGAACAAGTCGACGGTGTTTGGCACTAGACCGCAAAAGCGCCCTTCACAGCACCATCGCCACACCCTGCACCAAACGCTGCGCCAGGCGCGGCTGCTTGAGCTGCTCCAGCCACCAGCTCAAAGCGCGGCCGGGGTGGTCGCCGCGCCAGGCCACATAAAGAGTGTTGGGCTCACGCTGGTCGGCCATTTTTTTCTCCACCAGTTCGCCGCGTTCCAAAAGCCCCGCCACACGTTGACGCGGCAGCCAACCTATGCCCAGGCCGGCGCGTTGGGCGGCGATCTTGGCGCGCATGCTGGGCACGGCCAACACCGCCTGGCCGGTCTTCAAGCCATAACCACGCGCCGCGTGTGCATCGGCGTGCCGCGACGAATCGGCCACCACCACACCGCGGTGCGCCATCACCTGTTCGCTGGTCAAGGCTTGCGCCAGCTTGGCCAGCGGATGTTGGGGCGCAACCGCGAACACCCAGTCCATCACACCGAGTTCGCTCCAATGCAGTTTGTCCATCGCTGGCGGATCGTTGGTGGCCCCCACCACCAGGTCGGCGCGGCCATCGCGCAGCGCTTCCCAGGTGCCGCCCAATACCTCGTGTGTGATGCGCAACGACACCCCCGATTGCAGCGCGTCAAACGCCTCGATCAGCGGTACCCAGGTTGCAAATTCGAGCAACTCATCCGTCACGATCCACAAGCGATCCTCCCAGCCGCCCGCGACCTGCTTGACACGCCGCGTGAGCCGCGCCACGTCTTCCGACACCTGGGCCGAGCCACGCGCCAGCAACTCGCCTGCGGGTGTGAGTTGCAGGCGGTAGCGGCGGCGGTCGAACAACAGCGCATCAAACCGCGCCTCCAACTGCCGTGCCGCATGCGAGATGGTGGACGGCGCCTTGCCCAGACGCGCGGCCGCGCGCGACAGGCTGCCGGTTTGGGCAATCGCCTCCATCATGGCCAATTCGTCTGCGCTCAACATGTTCGATTCCTTCGCACGAGTTCGTCGATGCAATGGTATGGCAAATAGATGGAATGGCGCGAATATTCGTCTCACGGCAATTCGCCGGATTCGAAGGAGTTTCAAATGACACAAGCTACACGTTTCCAAAACAAGACCGTTCTCGTCACCGGCGGCAGCAGCGGCATAGGCCTGGCAGCCGCCCAGGCATTTGCCAATGAAGGTGCCCGCGTGGTGATCACCGGCCGCGATGCAGCGGCTCTTGACCGCGCTGTGACCAGTCTGGGCGCCAATGCCCTGGCCGTGCGCAACGACGCCGGCGCACCCGGTGCCGCCGCTGCTCTGGCCCAGGCCCTGAGCAGCACCAACGTCACGCTGGACGCGGTGTTCGTCAACGCCGGTGCGGCCAAGTTCGCCGCCTTTGACGAAGTGACCGAAGCCCTGTGGGACGACACCTTCAACACCAACGTCAAGGGTGCCTACTTCCAACTGCAGGCCCTGCTGCCACTGCTGAACAAGGGCGCCTCCATCGTGCTCAACGGCTCTATCAATGCCCGCATCGGCATGCCTAACGCATCGGTTTACGCCGCCAGCAAGGCCGCCTTGATTTCATTGGCGAAGAACCTGTCGGCCGAACTGCTGCCACGCGGCATCCGTGTCAATGTGGTCAGCCCCGGCCCGGTGCAAACGCCGCTCTACGGCAAGCTGGGCATGGACGCCGCCACGCTGGACGCGACCGCTGCGCACATCCTGGGGCAGATTCCGCTGGGCCGCTTCGGCAGCTCGGAAGAAATCGCCAGCACTGTGTTGCACCTGAGCGCGACCGAGTCGGCTTTTATCGTCGGCACGGAAATCATTGTGGATGGCGGGATGAGCCAGCTTTGAGCCCAGCCTGCAGCCGGGCCCGCGCCCGCCCACAATGGGCACGCGGTCTTGGCTCAGCGTCATCAGGCAGTGGGCACGGGCTGGCTATCCTGATCCGCCCACCAGCCAAGGAAAAAAGCCATGTCCGTCTCCATGTACCGCCTCACCCTGCCGCTGTTCACGCGGGGCTTGAATGTTCTGGCCCACTACCTCGACGCGGCGCAGACCTTCGCCACACAAAATAACACCGACCCACAACTGTTGGTTGATGCCCGCCTGGCGCCGAACATGTTGAGCCTGGCCGGGCAGATCCAGCGCGCCAGCGACACCTCGAAAAACGCCATCGGCCGTTTGACCAGCGTAGCGGCGCCGCGTTTTGAAGACAACGAGACCAGCTTGGCGCAACTGCAAGAACGCATCACCAATACGATTGCGTTTTTTGACAATGTGCCGGCCTCGGCACTCGACGGCGCCGAGCACAAACCTGTAGCACTCAAATTCAGCAAGCTGCAGGCTGACTTTTCGGGCGACGAATATCTGCTGAGCTTTGTGCTGCCCAACTTCTATTTCCATGTGGCCACGGCCCACGGCATCCTGCGCCATCAGGGCGTGCCGATTGGCAAGGCGGACTATCTTGGCCCCTTTACGGGGGCGGCTGTGGCTTGAAGCACAGCATTTGCGCGGAGAATGTTTTTCGCTTCAAGGAACCCGCATGACCGCTTTTACCGTCGCCCGCCGCACCTGCGCTGCCCTGCTGCTCGCGCTGACTTGCATACCTTCTGCCGTTCTGGCGCAAGAAGCCCCGCGCGTGGTGCCCGTGCATTTCGCCAAAGGCGCGTCAAGCACCAGCCTCAAGGGCACGGTCAAGGGATATGAATCGGTGGACTACAGGCTCAGCGCCAAATCCGGCCAAACCCTCACCGTCACGTTAAAGGCCAGCAATACCAGCACCTATTTCAACCTGATGGCGCCAGGTGCGACCACGGAAGCGATTTACAACAGTTCGCTGGACGCCGCCGGCAATAGCTACAAAGGTGAACTCCAACACGACGGTGAATACACCGTGCGTGTCTACCAGATGCGCAACGCGGCGCGGCGCGGCAATGCAGCCACCACCTTGACACTCGCCGTGGATTAAGGGCGCGCTAGACGCCAGACGCCACGCTTTCAAACACGGCATCCACGCGGTCGGCAAAGGCGCGCTTGGCGGCAGCGTCGATAAAGCTGGCCTCGAAGCTGTTGCGCGCCAGGGCGTAGGCGTGGGCCGCGTTCAAACCCGTGGCCGCAAAGGTCTGCACAAAGTTGGCGTTCATGTAGCCGCCGAAATACGCCGGGTCGTCGGAATTGACGGTAGCCATCAGGCCGGCGTCGAGCAGCGCGCCGAGGTTGTGGTCGCCCAGATTCGGAAACACACACAGCTTCTGGTTCGACAACGGGCACACGGTGAGTGCAATGCGGTCTTTCGCCAGGCGCTGCATCAGGGCCGGATCTTTGCTGGACTGCACGCCGTGGTCGATACGCTCGACCTTCAGCACGTCGAGTGCGCTCCACACATAGGCCGGTGGCCCCTCTTCGCCCGCATGCGCCACCAGGTGCAGGCCCAGGTTGCGGCAGCGTTCAAACACCTTGGCAAACTTTTCCGGTGGGTGACCCAGTTCGCTGGAGTCCAGCCCCACACCGATGAAATAGTCGCGGAACGGCAGTGCCTGCTCCAGCGTTTCAAAGGCCTCTTCTTCGCTCAGGTGGCGCAAGAAACACAGAATCAACGCCGCGCTCACACCGAGTTGGGCTTGCGCATCAACACAGGCGCGGTGCAGGCCTTTGATCACCGTCTCCATGCTAACGCCGCGGGCGGTATGGGTTTGCGGGTCGAAGAACATTTCGGTGCGCAGCACATTCTCGGCGGCGGCTTTGCGCAGGTAGGCCCAGGCCATGTCGTAGAAGTCCTGCTCGTGGATCAGCACGCTGGCACCGGCGTAATAAATGTCCAGAAAGCTCTGCAGATTGGTGAAGGCGTAGGCCTGGCGCAGGTCTTCAACACTGGCGTACGGCAGGCTGATGTGGTTGCGCTGGCCCAGCGCAAAAATCAGCTCGGGCTCTAGCGAACCTTCGATGTGCATGTGCAACTCGGCCTTGGGCATGCGGCGCAGCAGTTCGGGCAGGCGGTCAGTTGGGATGGCGGGGACTGAAAACATCAGCAAACTCCAAAGGTGATGCCGCTGTTTTTCAGGTAGCGGCGGTAAGCGGATGATGCCTTGTCGGCGGCGGTGTGCAATTCGGCGCGTAGGTCCAGCGGCAGGCATTTGGGGCGCTGCGACTCCAGCACCGGCTGGTCCTGCGTGAAGATGGTGTGCTGAAAGGCCTGCAGCTTTTCGTCACTTGATGCAAAGTCGGCGATGGCCAGGCGAAACCATACGCGGCTGGTTTCGGGCGTGAGCGGGCAGATGAACAGGCCGATGGACTCGCGCCAACCGTCGGGCGCGGTGCCATCCTCGGGCACTTTGGTCAACACGGCGGCATAGGGTGCGGTGACTTCGTAGCTGTACTCCACCTGCGCAGGTGCGGTGGAGTGCAGATTCGACTGCGGTTGCCAGGCCTTGCAGCCAGTAGCGCGCAAGCCCGTGGGCGTGGATTCGACCTGGTAGTCGTCCACCCCCGTGGCATCGCGCGAGCCCAGCCAGCCTTCGTGCACAAAGCCGAAGTGCGACAGGTCCAGAAAATTCTCTATGATGCGCGGCGCGCTGGCGGCCACATCGTACGGACCGCAGTTGAGTTTGCGCAGACGCTCGTCGGTTTCGGCCAAGAACGCTGGCAGTTCGGCTTCAACGCCCTCCGGCGATTGCAGCCTGACCCACAACAAACCATGGGCCTCACGCACCGCGTAACGCTTGGCGCAGTTGCTCGTGGGCGGTTTGAAACTGGGCAAGGCGGGCACCAGCGTGCATTGGCCATTGCCCGCAAAACGCCAGCCGTGGTACGGGCACTCGAGTTGGCCGTCGCGCACCTGGCCCAACGACAGCCGCGCGCCACGGTGCGGGCACTGGTCGGCAAAGGCTTGCAGCGTGCCGTCGGCATCACGCCACAACACCAGGTCTTGCCCCAGCAGTTGCACGGGCACGGGTGTTCCTGTCACATCGGCTGGCTGGGCAACGGGGTGCCACAGGCTGGCTTCAAACATTCAATGCTCTCTTAGATTCAACAATAAAAAAGGGCCGCCCACAGGCGGCCCTTTACTTCAGCCCAAGGGCTTATACGGCTTTGGATTCAGCCGGATCACGAGGCGGGAAGCCGAAGACAGTGCTGTGGCACGGCGAGGCAAACCAACGAAGTGATACGGTTGAAGGCAAATCCGTATTACTTCTTGTCGCTACCGGGGACCTTACCTTCCACGCCCTTGACGTAGAAGTTCACGCCGCCCAGGAACTTGTCGTCGGCCACAGCATCCTTGGCCAGGATTTCCTTGCCGGTGTTGTCCAGCAGCGGGCCCTTCCAGATGGCGAAGCTGCCGTCGGCCAGACCCTTCTTGACTTCTTCAACCTTGGTCTTGGTCTCAGCAGGCACGTCTTCGGCGATGGAGACGATGTCAATCGCGCCTTCCTTCACACCCCACCAGCTTTGGCCGGTGGCCCACTTGCCTTCGAGCACGTCGTTGGTGGCCTTGATGTAGTAAGGCGTCCAGTTGATCACGGCCGAGGCCAGGTGGGCCTTGGGGCCGTAGGCGGTCATGTCCGAATCCCAACCGAAGGCGCGTTTACCCTTTTCCTGGGCCGTCTTCAGCACGGCGGGGGAATCGGTGTTCTGGAACAACACGTCAGCGCCACCGTTGATCAGTGCGGTCGCGGCTTCGGTTTCCTTGGGTGGGCTGAACCATTCGTTGACCCACACCACCTTGGTCTTGATCTTGGGGTTGACGCTTTGTGCACCCAGCGTGAAGCTGTTGATGTTGCGGATCACTTCAGGAATTGGCACCGAGCCGACCACGCCCAGCGTGTTCGACTTGGTCATGGCGCCGGCGATCACACCCGCCATGTATGCGCCTTCATAGGTACGGCTGTCGTAGGTGCGCAGGTTGTCGGCGGTTTTGTAGCCGGTGGCGTGCTCGAACTTGACTTCCTTGTTGTCGGCGGCGACCTTGAGCATGGATTCCATGTAGCCAAAGGTGGTGCCGAAGATCAGCTTGTTGCCTTGGCCGGCCATGTCGCGCAGCACACGCTCGGCGTCAGCCGATTCGGGCACGCTTTCGACGAAGCTGGTGGAGATCTTGTCGCCGAATTCTTTTTCCAGCGCCTTGCGGGCGTTGTCGTGTGCAAACGACCAGCCGCCGTCACCGACAGGGCCGACGTAGGCGAAGGCGATCTTCAGCGGTTCTGGCTTGGGTGCAGGCGCGGCGGCGGCCGGTGCGGGCGTGGGCGCAGCGGCAGGCGCAGCCGGCTCTTCCTTCTTGCCGCAGGCGGCCAGGGTCGCCACGGTCAGTGCTGACAGCGCGGCCAGCTTCAGCATGGAACGTTTTTGGTTATCGGTCATTTCAATTCACTTTCAAGCTGGGTCAAAGAAACAAAAAACAGTCAGGGGAACACCGGCAAATCTGCATGTAACAGAAGATTATGAACCTGGATAGAACGGTTTTCCGAGCGAGGCCGGCATGTTGACACGAATCCACATCGGGTTACGCGAGATCAAGGCCAGCACCACCACGGTGGACAGATAGGGCAGCATGCTCAGAAATTCACTAGGCACATGCACCCCCATGCCTTGCAAATGGAACTGCAGCATGGTCACACCACCGAACAGATAAGCCCCCAGCAATACGCGTGCCGGGCGCCAGGTGGCGAAGGTGGTGAGCGCCAAGGCGATCCAGCCCTTGCCGGCCACCATGCCCTCAACCCACAACGGTGTATAGACCAACGACAAATACGCACCGGCCAGGCCACACAGCGCGCCGCCAGTGACCACGGCCGCAAAACGGATGCGCCGCACCGGATAACCCAGGGCGTGCGCCGACTCCGGCGACTCACCCACCGAGCGCAGCACCAGTCCGGCGCGCGAGCGGTACAGGAACCAGATCAAGGCGGCCACACCCAGCATGGTGATGTAGACCATGGGGTGCTGGCGGAACAGCGCCGGACCTATGAAGGGAATGTCGCCCAGCAGCGGAATGTGGAACTGCGTGCGCTCGGGCAGCTTGGCCTGCACATAGCGAATGCCCATGAAGGCCGAGAACCCGGCGCCAAACAAGCTCAACGCCAGGCCCGTGGCCACCTGGTTGGTGTTGAGCCAGATCACCAGCAAGCCAAACACGGTCGCCAGCAAGGCGCCCGCGCCCGCACCTGCGGCAAAGCCCAGCCAGTCGCTGCCGGTGTTGACCACCGTGGCAAAACCCGCAATCGCGGCGCACAGCATCATGCCCTCGGCCCCCAGGTTCAGGATGCCGGCTTTTTCGTTGATCAACAGGCCCAGCGCGGCAATCGCCAGCACGGTGCCGGCGTTGAGTGTGGCGGCCAATAACAGTGCGTAGGAGTCCATCACTTGGCCCCTTCCACGGCTGCAGGGGTGCGTACGGCACCCACCCAACGAAGTTTGTAGGCGATCAAGGTGTCACTCGCAAGCAAGGTAAACAGCAGCAGGCCCTGGAAGACCCCGGTAATCGATTTAGGCAGGCCCAGGCGCGACTGCGCCAGTTCGCCGCCGATGTAGAGCATGCTCATCAGCACCGCAGAAAACACCATGCCCACGGGGTGCAGCCGCCCCACGTAGGCCACGATGATGGCCGCAAAGCCGTAGCCCGCTGGCACATAGGGCGTGAGCTGGCCTATGGGGCCGGCCACTTCCAAGGCGCCGGCCAAACCAGCGGCGCCGCCCGAGGTCAACAACGCCAGCCACAAGGCCTTGCGTGACGAAAAACCGGCGTAACGCGCCGCTGCCGGCGCCAGTCCGCCCACCTGCTGGGCAAAACCGGCGCGTGTGCGGAACAAGAAAACCCATAACCCGGCCACGCCCAGCAGCGCCAGAATCAGACCGATGTTCATGCGCGAACCGGCCATCAGGCGCGGGATCTTGGTGGCTTCGGCAAACTGCTTGGTCTGCGGAAAGTTGTAACCCGCCGGGTCTTTCCACGGACCGAACACCAGATAACTGAGCACCATGGCGGCCACGTAGACCAGCATCAGGCTCACCAGAATTTCGTTGGCGTTGAAGCGGTCGCGCAGCAAGGCCACAATGCCGGCCCACAGCATGCCGCCCAGCACACCGGCCAGCAGCACCGGCACCACAAACCAGCCGCCGGTGCCGGCGTCGGCCATCAGCGCCACACCACCGGCCATCACCGCACCTATGATGTATTGGCCCTCGGCGCCGATGTTCCAGACATTCGAGCGAAAACACACGGCCAGGCCCAGCGCGATCAGCAGCAGCGGCGTGGCCTTGACCATCAACTCGCCCAGCGCGTAAGGGGTTTTGATCGGTTCCCAGAAGAACACCTGCAACCCGCGCACCGGGTCTTTGCCCAGCGCCCAGAACATCAGCACACCGATACACACGGTGACCAGCAGCGCCAACAGCGGCGAGCCGTAGCTCCAGAATTTGGACGGCTGGGGGCGTGGCTCAAGCTTGAGCATGTTGCACCTCCACACCGGCTGACTTGGCAGATGTAGCGGATGTGGTGGAGGTGTTCCACAGCCCGCTCATCCATTCACCGATCTGGGCCACGGTGGCCTCGGCGCGCGCAATCGAGGGTGACAGGCGCCCCTTGGCGATCACATGCAGGCGGTCGCAGATTTCAAACAATTCGTCCAACTCCTCACTCACCACCAACACGGCACAGCCGGCATCGCGCAGCGCCAGAATCTCGCCACGGATTTGCGCCGCCGCGCCCACATCCACCCCCCAGGTGGGCTGCGAGACGATCAGCAGCTTGGGCTTGGCGTCGATTTCGCGGCCGACAATAAACTTTTGCAGGTTGCCGCCCGACAGCGACTTGGCCGCGGCATTCGGCCCACCCGCCTTGACCTTGAAGCGGGCAATGATGCCGCGCGCCTGCTCCTGCAGCGCCCCCACCTTCACCCAGCCGCTCGCACCCACCGCGTCGGTGCGGGTCAGCATCAGGTTGTGCGCCAGCCCCAGCGTGGGCACGGCGCCACGGCCCAGCCGTTCTTCGGGCACAAAATGCACTCCCAGCTTGCGCCGGTGCGCCGGGCCAAAGCGGCCGGCGGCCTGGCCGAAGATCTGCACCATGCCGGCCTCGGCACGTGTGTCTTCACCCGACAAGGCATAGAGCAGCTCGCGCTGGCCGTTGCCCGAAACGCCCGCAATGCCCACCACCTCGCCCGCGCGCACCTGCATGGCCACCTGCTCCAGATCCACGCCAAACTGGTCTTCGCGCGCCAGCTTGAGGTTTTGCACCTGCAGCACCACCGGGCCGGTTTGCACCGCGCGGTGCTCCAGCGCTGGCGGCTCGGCGCCAATCATCAGCCGGCTGAGCGAGGCATTGCTTTCCTGCGTGGGATTACACACGCCGGTGACCTTGCCGCCGCGCAGCACGGTGCAGGCGGTGCACAGCTCGCGAATCTCATGCAGCTTGTGGCTGATGTAGAGAATGCTGCAGCCCTCGGAGGCCAGCTTCTTCAGCACCACAAACAACTTCTCCACCGCCTGGGGCGTGAGCACCGAGGTCGGCTCGTCCAGGATCAGCAGCTTGGGGTTGGTCAGCAGCGCCCGGATGATTTCCACACGCTGCATTTCGCCCACACTCAGGGTGTGCACCGGGCGCGAAGGGTCTATGTCCAGGCCGTATTCGCTGGCCTTGTCGGTGATGCGGCGCGTCACCTCGGCCAGCGCCAGGCTTTTGTCCAGCCCTAGCCAGACGTTTTCGGCCACCGTCAGGGTGTCGAACAGGCTGAAATGCTGGAACACCATGCTGATGCCCAGCGCCCGCGCCTCTTGCGGGTTGCGGATAAACACCGGCTGACCGTTGAAGATCACGCTGCCTTCGTCGGGCTTGACCGAGCCGTAGATGATCTTCATCAGCGTGGACTTGCCGGCGCCGTTCTCACCCAGCACCGCATGGGTTTCGCCGGGCAACACGGTCAGCGAGACGTCGCTGTTGGCCACCACGGCCGGGTATCGTTTGGTGATGTGGGCGAGTTGCAGTCGGGGGGTGCTCATGCGTGGCGGTTTATTGTTATGGGCAAAACAAAGCTCGGATTGTCTCTGAAGCTGGCTGGGTTTCTCCGCTTATCAGCATTTACGCAGGCCCAACGCCACGGTCTTGATCTGTTCGCGCAGCCACACGGTTGCCGGTGAGGCATGTGTGCGTTCATGCCAGAGCTGGTAATACATCATGCGGGGAAACTCGATCGGACAGGGCAGGATTTTGACAGCAGAGCGGGCGGCGGGATTTTCACGATGGCGTTCAACATAACGTTCGCAATATTGGCGCCCGGTGGTCAACACCAGCAAGCTCGATGCCACCATGTCGGGAATCAGGCCAAAGTAGGCGCTACGTGCGGTGATGCGACGCTGCAGGCCCAGGCTGTCGAGGTGTTCGTCTATCACGCCGCGCGCCCCGGGGTGTGTGGGCGTGGGTGCAATGTGGTCGGCGTCCAGCCAGGCGCGCACGTCCCAGCCACGGCGCACCGCCGGGTGATCGGCGCTCACCAGGCACACCACTTCGTCGCCGAACAAACGGCCCATGTGCAGCTCGGCCGGCGTGTGCTGCCAGTTGCCCACCACCACGTCCACCTGGCCCTGCGCCAGTTGCTGGGTGTACTGTGCTTCAGGCGACAGCGGATGAATCTCAATGCTCGCCAAAGGAGCTTCAAGCTTGATGTGCGCCACCAGGCGCGGCAGAAACAGCGGGTCGAGGTAGTCGCTGGCGGCCACACGAAAGGTGTTGTTCGCCACCTTGGGCACAAAGCCGCGCGCCTGGGCAAACAGCGACTCGGCGGCACGAAGAATGCTGGCACTCGGCTCCACCATGCCCATTCCCACCTGTGTAGGCACCATCCCGGCGCCCGAGCGCACCAAAAGAGGGTCGCCCGACAAATCACGCAACCGCTTCAACGTGGCGCTCACCGCTGGCTGGGTCATGCCCAGGCGTATGGCGGCGCGCGAAACACTGCGTTCTGTAAGCACGGTATACATGACCCTGATGAGATGGAGGTCGATCTTGTCGAAAAGCGCTTGGTCTCTCATATTGATGTGGACATGCCGTTCATATGCCGGCGCTGATACTGTGGGATGGCACTTAGGTTTACCCTGTGTTGGTAAGCCTTTATGGACCGCCGAAAACATAACCAAAATGACGGCAAGACGCAGTTCTTGCCCAACCCCATGACCACCAAACCCATTCGCTTTATCCGCCAAGGCCAACCGGTCACGCTCCACACTGTAGCGCCCACCCGCACCCTGCTAGAAGTGCTGCGCGAAGACTTGCACTGCACCGACACCAAGGAAGGCTGCGGCGAAGGTGACTGCGGCGCCTGCACCGTGGTGCTGGGCGCCGTGGAAGACGGCGCCTTGCGTTACCGCGCGGTCAACAGCTGCATACGCCTGGCGCACTCGGTGGAGGGCATGGCGGTGTGGACGGCGCAAGATCTACCCGCCGAAGACGGCACGCTGCACCCGGCGCAGGAAGCCATGGTGCAGTGCCACGGCTCGCAATGCGGCTTCTGCACACCGGGCTTTGTGATGAGCCTGTTTGGCATGTACCAGAACCACACGGCGAAGGGCCAGCCCATTGACCGCGCACTGGCGCAGCAAGACCTGTCGGGCAACCTGTGCCGCTGCACCGGCTACCGGCCGATTCTGGACGCAGCCCAGCACATGGCCACCCTGCCCCCGGTCAAGGTCGACGAAGCTAAGCTGCTACAACAACTAGAGCAGCTTGCGCAACCCCAGCAAGCCGCAGAGGCCGATTTTGCTCAAGCCCCCAGCTATCTGGCGCCACGCACCCTGGCCGAGCTGTGCCAGGCCCGCGCCGCCCAGCCGCAGGCGCAAATCGTCGCCGGCTGTACCGATGTCGGCCTCTGGGTCACCAAGATGCACATGCAGTTTGCGCAGGTGCTGGACGTCACCCAGGTGCAAGAGCTGCGCCGCATCAGCCGCACGGCTAGCCACACACAGATTGGTGCCGCCGTGCCGCTGCAAGACGCTTTCACTACCCTGGCCGCCGAGCGCCCACAACTCAAGGCTTTTGCGGCCCGCTTCGCCGGCCTGCCGGTGCGCAACTCGGGCACGCTGGGCGGCAACGTGGCCAATGGCTCGCCGATCGGCGACAGCATGCCCTTGTTGATTGCCCTGGGTGCGCAGGTGCGCCTGGCCAGCAGCCGGGGCGAACGCGCCATACCGCTGGAAGACCTGTACACCGGTTACCGCAAGAACGTGATGGCGCCCGACGAAGTGCTGGCCTTCATCGACGTACCCCACGTGAGCGCGGGTGAGTTGATGCGCGTCTACAAAATCTCCAAACGTTTTGACGACGATATTTCGGCCGTCTGCCTGGCGTTGAACCTACACGTCGAGGATGGCGTAGTGGCCAGCGCATCCGTAGGCGCGGGCGGCGTCGCGGCTACCCCGGTGCGCGCGCGCCAATTGGAGGCCGCACTCACGGGCCAGCCCTGGACGGAAGCCAGCGTGCGCCACGCCATGCAAGTGCTGCGCGCCGAGTTCCAGCCTATCTCCGACATGCGTGCATCGGCCGCCTACCGCACCGAGGTGTTGGGCAATCTGCTGTGGCGCTTCTGGCTGGAAAGCCAGGGCCAGCAAGCCATCAACCTCGAATCGATTTCGTCCCTGTTGTTGGAGGCTGTATGAACGCACCCGACAAAATGAAACTGCAGCCCGATGCCCAAGCACCCGGCACCTCGGCCGCCGGTGTGTCGCGTTTCCACGAAAGCGCACGCGCCCAAGTGGTGGGCGCCGCACCCTACATCGACGACCTGCCCGAAGTGCGTGGCACCTTGTACGCCGCGCCCATACTTTCCACCGTAGCGCACGGCAGGCTGCGCGGCGTAGACGACAGCGCCGCGCGCAGCATGCCCGGTGTGCGTGCCGTGCTGCTCGCCAAAGACATTCCCGGCGACCCCATACTCGCCGCCTTTGGCCACGACGAGCCCATCTTCGCGGGTGACACCGTTCAGCACGTTGGCCAGGTGGTTGGCCTGGTGGTGGCCGCCAGCGTGATGGAAGCGCGCCGCGCCGCGCGCAAAGTCAAACTCGACATCGAGCCCCTGCCCGCCGTGCTGAGTGTGCACGAAGCACTGGCCGCGCAAAGTTATGTGCTGCCACCGGTGTTTGTGCGCCGGGGTGATGCGGCCCAGGCCCTGGCCAGCGCACCACACACCTTGAAAGGCACGCTGGAAGTCGGCGGCCAGGAACACTTCTACCTGGAAGGCCAGGTGGCCTATGCGCTGCCACTGGAGCAAAACCAGTGGCTCATCCATTCGAGTACACAACACCCGGGCGAGGTGCAGCATTGGGTGTCGCATGCCTTGGGCCTGCCCAATAGCGCGGTGCGTGTGGAATGCCGGCGCATGGGCGGCGGTTTTGGCGGCAAGGAAACCCAGGCTGGCCACTTGGCCGTTTGGGCTGCCATTGCGGCACACAAGCTGCGCTGCCCGGTGAAGCTGCGCCTGGACCGCGACGACGACTTCATGATCACCGGCAAACGCCACCCCTTCGCCTACCAATACACGGTGGGCTTTGACAACACCGGCCTGCTGCAGGGCCTGCAGTTGCAGATGGCGGTGAACTGCGGCTTCAGCGCCGACTTGAGCGGCCCGGTGGCCGACCGCGCCGTGTTCCACGCCGACAACGCCTACTTTTTGGCCGACGTGGACATCGCCTCGTACCGTTGCAAAACCAACACCCAGAGCCACACCGCTTTCCGTGGCTTTGGCGGACCGCAGGGCGTCATCGTCATCGAGACCATCTTGGGCGACATTGCGCGGCAGCTCGGCCTGGACCCGCTGGCCGTGCGCCGCCGCAATCTGTACGACGCCGCACCGCCGGTGGGCACGGATGCGCCCGTCACCCCAACCTCGCGCAACGTCACACATTACGGCATGAAGGTGGAAGACAACATCCTGCACCCGCTGCTGGAGCAACTCGAAAAAACCTCGCACTACCAACAGCGCCGCACCTCGATTGCCGCATGGAACGCCACCAACCCAGTGATCAAACGCGGCATCGCCATCACGCCGGTGAAGTTCGGCATCTCCTTCACCGCCACGCTGTTCAACCAGGCCGGTGCGCTGGTACACGTCTACACCGATGGCAGCGTGCAGGTGAACCACGGCGGCACCGAAATGGGCCAGGGCCTGAACACCAAGGTGGCGCAGATCGTGGCCGATGAATTAGGCGTGCCCTTCCACACCGTGCAGGCTACGGCCAGCGACACCAGCAAGATCCCCAACGCCTCCGCCACGGCGGCATCGAGTGGCACCGACCTGAACGGCCGCGCCGCGCAATACGCCGCGCGCAATGTGCGCAACAACCTGGCCAGTTTTGTCTGCGGGCTCGATGGCTGCGGCGCCGGCGCCATTCGTTTCAAGGGCGGCGAAGTGATCTCGCCCAGCACTACACGCAGCTTTGCCGACGTGGTGCAGCAGGCCTATGCCAACCGCATCCAGTTGTGGAGCGACGGCTTCTACCGCACGCCCAAGATCCATTACGACAAACACACCCTCACCGGCCGGCCGTTCTACTACTTTGCTTATGGCGCGGCCTGCAGCGAAGTGGCCATAGACACCCTCACCGGCGAGAGCCGCGTGCTGGCCGTGGACATACTGCACGACGTCGGCACCTCCATCAACCCGGCCATAGACATAGGCCAAATCGAGGGCGGCTTCATCCAGGGCATGGGCTGGCTGACCACCGAGCAACTGGTGTGGAACAACAAAGGCGTGCTCAGCACCCACGCGCCCAGCACCTACAAGATCCCGGCCACGGGCGACGTGCCGGCGCACCTCAAGGTCGACCTCTGGCCCGAACCCAACCGCGAAGACAACGTGTTTGGCAGCAAGGCCGTGGGTGAGCCGCCGTTCATGCTGGGCATCAGCGTGTTCGAGGCGTTAAAAGACGCCGTGGCCGCCGCGCGCGCTGATGCTGCCGTGGTGCAGCTCACGGCCCCTGCCACAGCCGAAAACGTCTTGTACGCGTTGAACCGAAAGGAATAGGCAAAGCCACGCAGTCATGGGGCGCATATGCAAGAGCGCCACGCAGGCTTTACAGACAAGCGCAGAGCGCTATTCTTTCAGTAGCTGCCCAACATAAACGACAAACGCTGTGAAGACTCCACTGCAGGCGTTGGCGCCTTGCCGCTGGCAGCTTTCACAGGCAGCGTGATACGCACTGTGCTGCGGTCGCCCTCCACACCTTCGGCTTCGATGCGCAGGCCAAACAGCCCGGCCTCACCTTTGAGCAGCAGCAAGGCCTCGCGTGTCGCCACATCACATTGGTGGTGGCCCGAGGTCTTGGCGCCGCAGGTAATGCGTGTGGGCGCTGGCAATACCCCCCGGTGTTTGGACACCACGTAGGTGAACACGTTGACATGGTTCAGCGCATCGGTCGCGACAAAGGTGAGCGCCAGGTCGCGCGAGGTCTTGGCGCCGGCGCGCATGGCGAGGGTGCGCGGCGCAATGTCGAACACCACAAACGGCGCGTTGTTGCTCAGGTATTCGATAACCGCCGGTTCACTGCCTAGCGGTGATGAAGCTATGGGCGGGTCCTGGGCCATCGCCGCGTGTGGCAGCAAGAGCAGCAGCTCGCACACCAGCATTGCGCGCAAGGGAATCGATGGCAACATGGCGGCCTCCTGTCAGGTATCAGCCTCCCCACAATCCCTGTGGTTCTCTTTTGCTGAATTCTGCGCCTGCACATCGGCACACACCAGTCTTCCCGGTCAGTGTTTTCCCTCCGCGAAAAGCCCCACCAGCGTATCGCGCAACCAGCGGTTGCCGGGGTCGGTCTCGAAGCGCGGGCTCCAGTGCAGCGACACGCTGAAGTCGCGCAGCGGAAACGGCGGCTCCACCAGCGCAAAGCCCTGCTCGGCAAAACTGCGGGCGATGTTGCGCGGCATCACCACGGCCAGATCACTGGCCAGCACAATGGCCGGCAGCACCATGAAATGCTCGGTAGTCAGGCGCAGCCGGTCTTCAAGCTGCAGCAGTTGCAGGATGCGCAAGGTGTCCGAGTGGCTGCGCACGGCCACAAAGTCCAGGGTGTGCAGCGCCGCCAGCAACGCGGCCGGTGGGCGTTTCTGCAGTTGCCGCGCCACTCTCACAAACGGGTGGCCGGCGCGCAGCAGCACGATGTAGCGGTCGTTGAGCAAATGCACACGCCGCGTGTCCTGCACCGTGGGCAGGAAGCCAAACGCCAGATCGATCCGGCCCTGGTCCAGGGCCAGCACCAGTTCGGCAGCCGGCACAGGCTGGGTCTCTATGCGCACACCCGGCGCAATGCGCCCCAACATCGCCATGATGTCGGGCAGAAAACGCGCCTCACCAATGTCGCTCATGTGGATGCGAAAGCTGCGCCGTGAGGCCAGTGGATCAAACTCGGCAGCCGGGTTCAGCGCCTGCTCCAGCAAGCTCAGCGCACTGCGCACCGCATCCGCCAGACGGTGGGCCTTGGGCGTGGGCGCCACGCCGCCGCTGGCACGCACAAACAGCGGATCACCCAGCAGCGTGCGCAAACGTGTCAAGCCCTGGCTGGCGGCGGGCTGCGTCAAATCCAGTTGCTCGGCCGCACGGCTGACGCTGCGGCACAGGTAGACCGCGTCGAACAGGCGCAGCAGGTTCAGGTCTATGTCTTTGAGATGCACGTCCAGATGCATTAAATGCATGAAAGATAGTCGGCTTATTTTATTGATTTATGAACTTCGGTCGCAGAACATCGCTGCATTCGACCAAGACCGGAGACAAATCCATGCAAGCGGACATCGCACCACCCCCAGCCACTTCGTTGACCGCCGCGCCGCCCCAGCGTGTCAGCGTGCGCGACGCCGTGCTCGACCTGCTGCGCGGCTTCGGCATCCACACCATCTTCGGCAACCCCGGCTCCACCGAGTTGGCGCTGTTTCTCGACTTTCCGGACGACTTCCAATACGTGCTGGGCCTGCAGGAGTCGGTGGTGGTGGGCATGGCCGACGGCTACGCCCAGGCCACACACAACGCCAGCTTTGTGAACCTGCATTCGGCCGCCGGCGTGGGCCATGCCATGGGCAACATCTTCACGGCGCACAAGAACCGCACACCTATGGTGATCACCGCTGGCCAACAGGCGCGCGCCATCCTGCCGTTCGACCCGTTTTTGTTTTCGGGCCAGGCCACCGAGCTGCCCAAGCCCTATGTCAAGTGGAGCTGCGAACCGGCACGCGCCGAAGACGTGCCCCTGGCGATCGCACGCGCCTACTACATCGCCATGCAGGAGCCGCGTGGCCCGGTGTTGGTGTCGATTCCGGCCGACGACTGGGAGCGGCTGACCGAGCCCGTCGCCGTGCGCGAAGTGGCACACACCATGCGGCCCGACCCCGTGACGCTGGCCCACATCGGCGACGCGCTGGATGCCAGCCAACGTCCGGCCATCGTGGTGGGCGCGGCCATAGACCGTGGCCAGGCCTGGAGCGAGGTGGTGCAACTGGCCGAGCGCCACAACGCCCGCGTCTGGGTGGCCCCGATGTCGGGGCGCTGCAGCTTCCCCGAAGACCATCGCCTGTTCGCCGGCTTCCTGCCCGCCATGCGCGAAAAAATCGTGCAACTGCTGGGCGGCCACGATTTCGTTTTCGCCATTGGCGCGCCGGCCTTCACCTACCACGTCGAAGGCGCGGGGCCTCACCTGCCAGCGGGTGCCACGCTGGCGCAGTTGATTGAAGACCCGTCTGTGGCTGCCTGGACGCCCGTGGGCACCGCCGCCGTGGGCAATATCCGCCTGGGTGTGCAGGAGTTGCTGCAGCGCCCGGCGCCGCGCACCCGCGCGCTGCCGCCGCCACGCGCCGCACGCTCCGTGGCACTGCCGCCGCCGGCTGGCGAGCGTATGTCCTGCGCCTTTGTGCTGCAAACCCTGGCCGAATTACGTGCGCCCGACAGCGTGGTGGTGGAAGAGTCGCCCACCGCGCGGCCGGTGATGCACGGCTACCTGCCCATGCTGCAGAGCGAAACCTTCTACACCATGTGCAGCGGCGGCCTGGGCTGGTCCATGCCAGCCGCTGTGGGGGTTGCGCTGGCAAAACCCCAAGCCAAGGTGATTGGCCTGATTGGCGACGGCTCCAGCATGTATTCCATCCAGGCGCTGTGGAGCGCGGCGCAATTGAAGCTGCCCATCACCTACATCATCCTCAACAACCGCCGCTACGCCGCGCTGCAGGAGTTTGCGCCGGTATTTGGCTTCCAGCCCGGCGACAAGCTGCAGGGCACGGATCTGCGCGATATCGACTTTGTGGCGCTGGCCCAGGGCCATGGCTGCCAGGGCGCGCGCGTTACCGATGCTACGCAATTGCGCGATGCACTGCAGGCCGCGCTAGCGGCGCCGGGGCCATTTTTGCTGGAGGTGGAAATCGCCTGAGGGGCCACCGTTTCGCTTTTTCTGATTCGTTAAAACAAGGAGACAACATGTTCAAAACAACAACATCCCTGCCCCGTCGGCGCCAACTGCAAGGCGTCGCTCTCGCCATTGCCGCATTCGCAGCTGCGAGTTTTGCACCGCTAGTACAAGCCCAGGCCTGGCCCACCAAACCTATCCGCCTAGTGGTCAACTTCCCGCCGGGCGGCGCGGCCGACCAGATCGCGCGCATCATCGCGCAGCCGCTGCAAGAGGTACTTGGCCAGCCGGTGGTGATAGACAACCGTGGCGGCGCTGGTGGCAACGTCGGCGGTGACGCCGTGGCCAAAGCTCCAGCCGATGGCTACACGCTGCTGATGAGCTCGGGCGGCATGGTGTCGGTCAACCCCTACATCTACCCCAAGATGCCGTTCGACCCGGCCAAGGACTTGGTGCCCGTGGCCGCCGCTGCACGCGTGTTGGTGTTTCTGGAAACCCGTGCCGATTTCAAGGCCGGCAGCATCCAGGAGTTCATGGCGCAACTGAAGGCGAATCCCGGCAAGTTCTCCTATGGTTCACCCGGCAATGGCAGCTCGCCACACCTGGCCGGTGAGCTGTTCAAGGACATGGCCGGGCTTTACGCCCTGCACGTGCCCTACCGTGGTGCCGCACCCGCCATGCAAGACCTGCTGGGCGGCCAGATCGACTTCATGTTCGACCCGGGCATAGGCCTGAACCAGGTGCGCGCGGGCAAGCTCAAGCTGTTGGCCGTAGGCAGCCTCAAGCGTTCACCACTGTTTCCCAACGTGCCGACGCTGGACGAAGTGGGCCTCAAGGGCTTTGACGCTGACACCGTGTTCGGCGTCTACGCGCCGGCTGGCACACCGGCCGAAATCATCACCAGGCTGAACACCGAGATCAACAAGATCTTGATCACGCCCGCGGCCAAAGAACGCATTGCGGCACTCGGTGGCGAGCCTGCACCTATGTCGCCTGCCGACTTTCACAACCGCGCCGCATCCGATGGTGTACGTTTTGGCGAGTTGATCAAGGCGCGCCACATCAAGGGCGACTGATCGCCCTTGATGTGGCGTGGGTGGAGCGTGCTACGCTTTACCCATGTCAGCCGTCCTCCAAGCCACCTGCTCGATTCGCCGCTACAGCGGCGAATACGTGGCACACGCCCACGACCACGCACAACTGATGTTTGCGCTGGACGGGCGCATGGAACTGGAGATTGAAGGCCATGCAGCCTATGCCGACACCAGCAGCGGCGTGATCGTGCCTGCGGGCATGGCGCATGGTTTTCTGGCGCCCCAAGCGCGCATGCTGGTGCTGGATGCACCCGCACAGGCGGCCACCGACCGTGTGCGGCGCTTTGCCGTCACCGCCGATTGCCTGATGGTCGCCAAACAGGTGTCCGCAGCCGGCGCGCAAGACCCCAACACACCCACACACCACTTGCAGATGCTGCTGGCGGCGCCGCGCATCCTGCTGCGCCGCGAGCTTGCACTGAGCCAGCTCAACAGCGCACTGGATGCGGCCCTGCACAACGCCTGGAGCACCGCGCAGATGGCCGCACTATTCCACTTCAGTCCGCAGCGCTTTCATGTGCGGCTGCTGGAGTTGACCGGTGCCACACCGCAGGCGTATCTGCGCACACGCCGGCTGCAGGCGGCGATGCAACAACTCAAAGCCGGAAACACCCTGGAGACGGTGGCGCTGCAAGTGGGCTATAGCAGCCCCAGCGCCTTGGCCTATGCACTCAAGCGTGAACACCAGGTGACGAGCCGCAGCCTGCGGCAAGCCTGACGCGTTTGGCCTTATAAGCTCAGCGCGGCTTCTTCGGCGGCAAACCCATGTTGTCGCGGTGTTTGTCGATGCGGCGCTTTTTGCGCGCTTCTTCGGCTTCGACTGCCTTGCGCTTGGTGTAGCCGCTGTAATCTGCCCACGCCCACCAGGCCGCCGCCAGCGCAAACGGCGCCAGCACCGTCCACCAGCTCCACACGGCCACGGGGCCGATTTCCAGGTACTTCAGCAACAGCAAGACGATGCCCAGCACGAGCAGATACATCCAAAACTCCGATAGAAAATGGCGAATCGCCAACGGCCTGGCAGAGGCCCCCGACAAGCCAGGGTGATCCGCCGCCAAGACAGAATGTGCAGGAATGTACCCCAATCGATGAGGAAAACAATGCTGCGTTTGCCGATGCCTGTGCTGACACCAGCCCTCCTGCTGCTGCCCCTTCTGCTGTGGATGGCAGCCCCTGCGCAGGCCGATGAAGCCCTGGCCAAATCCAAACACTGCATGGCCTGCCACGACAAGGGCCGCGTGGGCCCCGAATTCAAGAAAATTGCCGAGCGCTACAAAGGCGACGCCAGCGCCTCTGACCGGCTCGCCAAGAAGATCATCAACGGCGGCGGCACGGTCTGGGGCGCAGTGCCCATGCCGGCCAACCGGCACGTCAACGAAGCCGATGCCAAAAAGCTGGCGGACTGGGTGCTGATACAAAAGTAAACCGTTTTGCGCGCAAAGAAAAAGCCGCTGTCACCAGCGGCTTTTTCATGTATCAAATTGACCTTGGACGTTTTCTGAGAAAGCCTAGCAAGCTACCGATTCAGGAGCATCTATTGATCAAAGCTTCTCAGCCAATGGATCCAGAGGGATGAGGGTTTTGCCGCCACGTCACTTCGCTGCGCGAAATGAGTGTCGTCAAACCCAGCGACGGCGCAGTGCGCCGCCCGCCACGCCTCGCGGCGTGACGGGTTCCTGGATCAAAGCTTTTCAGCTAGTTGATCCAGAGGAATGAGGGTTTTGCCGCCACGTCACTTCGCTGCGCGAAATGAGTGTCGTCAAACCCAGCGACGGCGCAGTGCGCCGCCCGCCACG